>DAIOVD010000028.1:13071-30632 GCA_036759185.1 Catalimonadaceae bacterium
CCACAACATAACGCATTTTACGCGGAGATGTCGGGACGTTGTTCAATTTAGCTATTGCTTCCATTATCGCTTGCCTTTATCTTTTTTACCACCATGCCCCCTGAAATTTCGGGTAGGAGCAAATTCACCCAGTTTATGGCCGACCATATTGTCTGTTACATACACCGGAATAAATTTATTCCCGTTGTGTACAGCAAAAGTGTGACCAATGAAATCCGGTGAAATCATACTTCTGCGTGACCATGTCTTGATCACAGATTTCTTTCCGGAAGTGTTTAATGCCTGAACTTTGTTGTCAAGGCGAAAGTCGATATACGGACCTTTTTTTAGCGACCTACCCATTACTTAGAGTTTCTACGGCTTATGATAAGTTTGTCTGAATATTTGTTGGACGAACGGGTTTTCTGACCCTTCGCCGCAATACCGTTACGGCTTCGTGGATGTCCACCGGAAGCACGCCCTTCACCACCACCCATAGGGTGATCAACAGGGTTCATCGCAACACCTCTAACCCGAGGACGACGACCGAACCAACGTGAACGTCCTGCTTTACCTGAGGTCACATTCATGTGATCCGGGTTAGAAGCTGAACCGATGGTAGCATAACATGTAAGCAATACCAGACGCATTTCGCCCGAAGGCATTTTGAGTGTGGCATACTTGCCTTCTCTTGCGAGCAACTGACAATATGACCCAGCTGAACGGGCGATAGATCCTCCCTTTCCTGGCTTCAGTTCGATGTTGTAAATGATGGTACCCAATGGAATGGCTGACAGTGGAAGACTGTTACCCAACTCTGGCGGAACCGCCGGACCTGAAATAACGGTTTGTCCAACTTTCAATCCGTGAGGTGCGACCATGTAGCGTTTTTCTCCATCTACATACTGTACCAGTGCGATACGGGAAGTACGGTTTGGATCGTATTCCACAGAAACAATCTTTCCTGGAATATCGTGTTTATCACGCTTGAAATCGATGATACGGTAGGCTTTTTTGTGACCACCACCGATGTAGCGCATGGTCATTTTACCTTTGTTGTTACGACCTCCGGATCTTTTAATCTCCGTTACCAGACTTTTCTCTGGCTTTGACGTCGTAATTTCCGCAAAATCCGGCATTACGCGGAAGCGCATACCCGGGGTTACTGGTTTTAATTTTTTCAGGCCCATGTTAGATCGATGCGTAAATGTCTATGGTTTCACCTTTGGCCAGGGTAACAATGGCCTTTTTGTAAGAACTCTTGCGGCCGGAAATGAAACGGGTCTTTGTGCTTCTGTTTTTCACCTTACCAATACTGATCATGGTGTTAACACTATCCACATTGACGCCAAACATCTTCTCGACGGCGTTCTTAATTTCGATCTTGTTCGCACTTTTGTCTACAATAAAACCATAGACGCCCTTCTGATTGAGCTTTGCAAACTTCTCGTTGATTACCGGTTTCTTAAGGACTGGCATTTTAACTTAAAATTGTTTGTAAAATTTCTACTGCACCTTCCTCGAAAACCACCATATCAGAATTGATCAAATCGTAAGTGTTGACATTCTGAATGGGAAGCACGGTAACAGAAGGGATGTTCCGTCCTGACAGGTAAAAGTTTGAATTCACACCACTGGTGTAGAAAACCGACTTCTTACCAGCAAGGGAAATCGCCTTTAATATTTTGTTGAACTCTTTGGTAGATGGAGTACCGATTGCCACAGCCTCGAGAAGAGCAATTTTGCCTTCAGTTGCTTTTGCCGACAGAATCGACTTACGGGCAAGGTCTTTCACCTTCTTGTTGAGTTTGAAATCGTAATCACGTGGACGTGGTCCGAAAATACGACCACCACCGACAAAAACAGGGGACTTCATAGAACCCGCACGGGCTCCACCTGTTCCTTTCTGCTTTTTAAGTTTTTTAGTTGTCCGGGCAATTTCAGCACGCTCTTTTGCTTTGTGCGTACCCTGACGCTGATTCGCCAGATGATGCTTTACATCTAAATATACCGCATGCTCATTGGGAGCGATGGCAAAAATAGAATCCGGAAGAGAAACAGACCGTCCTGTATTCTGACCTTCTTTGTTGATAACTGAAAGATTCATTGCCTATTTCTCTAAAACTACAAATGAATTAATATGACCTGGTAGTGATCCACTTACAAGAACCAGGTTCTTTTGAGGAATCAATTTTAAAATGCGAAGGTTTTGAACTTTCACACGGCTGCCTCCGGTTCTACCAGCCATTTTAAGGCCTTTGAAAACGCGGGCCGGAAATGAACAGGCTCCGATTGAACCTGGGTGACGAGCCCGGTTATGCTGTCCGTGGGTCTGCCCACCAACACCACCAAATCCGTGACGTTTAACAACACCCTGGAAACCTTTCCCTTTGCTGGTTCCGATTCCATCGATAAAGTCACCAATTTCAAAAATGTTCAGGTCAACTTCTTGTCCTGATTTAAGATCAGAAGTAAAAGTCTTAAATTCCACCAATTTAATTCTTGGTGAAACTCCTGCTTTCTGAAAATGGCCTTTAAGGGGTTTGCTGGTGCTCTTTTCTCTTTTCTCACCGTAACCGAGCTGAACAGCGTTGTAGCCATCCTTCTCTTTGGTTTTGATCTGAGTCACCACATTTGGCGAAACTTCCACAACCGTGCAAGCTTTGCTGGTACCGTCCTCACCGTAAAAGGTGGTCATACCAATTTTTTTTCCAATGATTCCTGACATGTATGAATTGAATTAACTCCGCAGGCGGAGGGTTTCAAAATGGGAGTGCAAAAGTAGAGAAATCAGCGCAGGAACAAAACTTTTTTGAAAAAATATTATTCCTTCTGAAAAACAACCGTTTAACGGAGCGAAAACGGCTTCAATGCATTCCAGACTTCACGCTTCAGATCGCCATTCTGCGCAATCTGGGGAAGTGACGGAACTTTCACCCAATCAGAACTTCCGCGTTTGCCCGACTCAACGCTGGATACTCCAGATTGGGAGGGTAAAAAAAACAGCAACAGCACATCCTCTTCGGCAATTTGAATGTTCTCCGGATCACCTGAGTAAAACAGGAACCTGTACATACCATGCTTTAATGAGAGAGCTTTCAGAATTTTAGAGAGAAGATCATATTCTTCCGCCGAAGGCATTTCTGTCATTGGAATGCCCACCACCGCCCGGATCACCGGCACCGGGATCAGGGGTTCATCTGAAAACAATAGTTCGGATTCTGCAGTGTTCATCGTTCGGGTTGCAAGTATACAGAAGCAGCCTGATTTCAGGCTCAAAACATCCGGCTTTCTGCAATATTCTTACGGGTGAAAGACCTGTCTGGTATCCGGAGTTCCGTTTCAGGAACCTGTTTTAGTTTTGCACCATGTTCTTACCATCGTTCCGGCTTGTAGTGCCTTTCGTTTTCCTGTTTGTGGCAAATGCCTTTTCCCAGAAAGAATTCAGACCCTGCCGATCAGGAGAATTGTACGGCTTCTGCGATGAAAACGGAAATGTCGTCATTCCACAAATCTATCAAAAAACAGGACCCTTTCAGGGAAACATCGGCCCCGTCGTGAGGGACGATTCCTACTGGTGGTTCATAGACAAAATCGGAAACCACCTTTTCAATACCCGAAGATTGTCTGACCAGATACCGCCACAACCCGAAAAGGGACTCTACAAAGTAACCTACTTTGATCCCATTTTCGCGAATGTCACAGAATACTACAACCGCAGCGGCTTCCCGGTGAAAGTCCCAAATGAGGACAGCCTTCGTGCCGACACGATCATCTATACAATGTTCAATGCACCTGAAGCTATTGCACGTGCAAAGTTGAAGCTAGGTACTCCATATGGTCTGGACAACCTCGACTGCTCAGGTTTCATCCGGTACGTATTCTCTCCTTTTGGTATCAATTTACCATATTATGCCAGGGAAATCTCAGAAGCCGGACGAGAAATTGCGATCAATAAAGTGGTGCCAGGCGATCTGATCTTCTTTGCCGGAAGTGTCGCCTCCGATAAAACGGTGAACCATGTCGGAATGGTCATTTCCGTAAAAGGGACCGAAATCGAATTCATCCATGCCTCCACCAGCAAAGGGGTAACGATCAATAAATCATCCGACCCTTATTATAAGGTACGGTACCTTTTTTCAAGGAGAGTATTCGGATAAAATGCGTTCTCAGCTGAACTTCCGCTGAAACGTACTTTTTAAACTGGCAGTAGCTCCAAGGTTCCGCTTGAATGTGGCCACACCGCTATTAACAACGCCTTTAATAGATGAGGTTCCGAGATCCAGCATTCTGGCACCTTTTTCCCTGCAATAATTCGCCAGACCATAATGCAGCAAAACGACGGGGCTCAGTTTCCTGTGCTTCACATCATCAGCCGTATAAAACACATATTCCATTTCCTCATTCACCTGAATGCTGACCGCCAGAGCGACACATTGGTCCTCAAAAAATACCCCTGACATACGGTATGCATCCGGAAATAATTGGAAGGTTCGCTCCAGGTCGTCCCTTTCCATACTAAGCTGGTAACCTTTCCGTTGGCGGCTATCGAGCAAAAAACGATATGCAAATTCCCAGTCCGGCTTTAATATCATCCTGAATTCATATCCAGACTGGAGAGATTTTCTCAGCTTCCAGCGTTCTGACCGGTGAAGTCCGGTTTCAAATGAGGTAGTAAGTTCCCTGTGGAAATTCAAATCCTGCCACACAATCTGGTAACCAGCAGAAACAATCAATGGCTGCAACCAGACATTCACTTCCGGCTGGTAGCAATCGGGGGGAAGGACAATCTGAATGGTGTGTATCTTTTCTTTCCGGGCAAGAGTTTCAAGTTGTGTGAGAATCCCTGTGACAAGGTCTGGCCGGGGCTCGTTTTGAAACTGAAACGAACCGAAAGGGGCTTTAACCGGGCTCAGAATCCGACCTGCTTCTGTATAAAACGGAAATACAGCCGATGACAATCCGGACGAAGTCGAGATCAACCGGAAATCACCCTGTTGCTTCAAAAAGGGCTCCGTCAGAAAAAGGTACCGGGAATTCAAGAAATTCAGGGATTCAAGTCCTGGCAAAGTTCAACCAGAACACCTTCTGTTGTTTTTGGATGAAGAAAACAGATCAACTTATTATCGGCTCCCTTTTTAGGATTTTCACTGATGAATTCAAATCCTTCTGCTTTTAATCGCTTCATCTCTTCTTCCAGATCATCTGTGAGAAAAGCAATGTGATGCATGCCCTTTCCTCTTTTCTCAATGAACTTTGAAATGACTCCGTCCGGATCGGTGCTTTCCAGCAATTCGATTTGGCTTTCCCCCGTTCTGAAAAAATGGGTCTTTACATTTTCTGAGGCGACATCCTCTACTTTTGTACGGGAAGTCCCCAGCAATTTTTCAAACGTCTGAATGGCTTTTCCGGCATCTGAAACCGCAAAACCAAGGTGTTCAATTTTCAGAATCATTCTTGTCTTCTTTCTTTTGCAAAAAAGTGAAACAATCCGGTACTGCATCTATTTTTTTAGGCATGAAACGATTCCTGCCATTTCTACCTTGTCTGAGTCTAATTCTAATGTCATTTGGATTTGCATTCCATTCCGGGGAAAATGCACCGATCCGTATTCACATTCCAAATGTAAAAGAAGGCAAAGGTGAAATCCTGATTACCCTTTTCAACAAAGAAAATGGGTTTCCGGAGGAAAGCGCACTTGCTTACCGAACCTGGAAGATGACGCCCGGAAAAACCTTGGTTCTCAACGGAATTCCTGCCGGAAAATATGCGATGGCCATATTACACGACCTGGACAACAACCAGAAAATGACCTACAACATTCTCGGGATACCTCAGGATGGTTACGCTGCAAGTCCTGACGGAGGCTCCAGATTGTCGAAACCACGGTTTAAGAATGCTGTATTTCTACATACATCCAAAGGAACGGATCTCACCATCCCGATTTATTATTGAGAAAATGAACCTTATACAATTCTACCTCCTTCAAGGACGGAATCTCTTTCGTATCAGTGTTCTTGTTTTCATTTTTCTAAATGTCCTCCCAACCCATGCTCAAAGTGGAATTGCCCTTGTGAGAACGGGCCAGATTGTACGGTTTGCTTCCTTCAAATCGAAGTTTGTTGCAGACCGAAATGTGGATGTCTGGCTTCCGGATGGCTTCAACCCTTCGAAACGGTATGCGGTTGTATACATGCAGGATGGGCAGATGTTGTTTGATTCATCCGGAAACTGGGTAAAGCAGGAATGGGGTGTGGACGAAACTTTTGGAAGGTTGATGCATGAAAAGAAAATCCGGGACTGCATTGTGGTTGGGATCTGGAATACCAACGATCATCGGTATGGAGATTATTTCCCGGAAAAACCATTCAATCTGCTGGATGAAAAAGAAAAAAGCATCATCCGGGCACAGGGACAAAGCATGAAGCACCGTCAGTTTCTCAATGGCAAACCCAATTCGGACGATTACCTCCGCTTTCTGGTAAAAGAACTGAAACCTTTCATCGACCGCAATTTTCCAACTTTGAGAAAACGGTCTGATACTTTTATTATGGGCTCAAGCATGGGTGGATTGATTTCGTTGTACGCCATGTGCGAATATCCCCAGGTTTTTGGTGGAGGTGCCTTTTTATCAACCCATGTGACAGGAATGTTCACGAATCAGAATAACCCATTTCCGAAGGTGCTGATTGAGTATCTGAACCAAAACCTCCCAAAGCCACGCCACCAGCGGTTTTATTTTGACCATGGCACAACCACACTCGATTCATTATATGAGCCTCACCAGATCCGGGTAGATTCAGTTTTCAAGGCGAAGGGGTTTTCTGATAAGAAATTTCAAAGCCTAACCTTTCCAGGTGAACCACACACCGAAAAAGCCTGGAAGAATCGCCTTGAAATACCAGTTCTGTTTCTTTTGAAAACACAGTCTTCACAGAAAAAATCAAAATGAACGGCTCATTGAAATTGAACCAGCGAAAACACGGACAGCGCTTTTTTCCGGAATCTTATTTTTTCAGGTCTATTTTTGCACCCCAATTTGTAAACATTTGATGGAACTCGGCCAACTTGGTCACGCAGGCGTCATCCTTGCCTTCGTGTCAGCACTTTTCGGAATTTACACCCTTCTTTTTGGCCTGAATCCGGAATCCAAATCATTCGGTACCGTTTCAAATGTAGCCCGGATCTCCTTCGGTGTTCACGCCGGTGCGGTGATGCTGGTGGTGGCTTCTTTGTTTGGGATCATCTACGGCCATCAATACCAATACCATTATGCCTGGAGCCATTCCAGCTCTCAACTTCCTGTTTACTACATGATTTCCTGCTTCTGGGAAGGCCAGGAAGGAAGTTTCCTTCTCTGGATATTCTGGCATGTTGTCATTGGTTTTTTCCTTATTAAAGCAGATCCAAAATGGAGAAGCCAGATCTGGATTCTGTATTTTGCAGTTCAGGCATTTCTGGTTTCCATGCTGCTGGGAGTTGTCATTCCAGGTCTTGATATCAAACTGGGAAGTTCTCCGTTCATCTTACTGCGTGAAGTTCAGCCCGATGCACCCGTATTTGCCATCAATCCAAACTACATTCCGGAAGACGGACGGGGCCTCAATCCCCTCCTTCAGAATTACTGGATGGTGATCCACCCTCCTACCTTATTCCTGGGATTTGCCCTTACATTGGTTCCGTTTTGCTACGCTATGGCCGGACTCTGGACGGGAAGACTCACCGAATGGATAAAACCTGCCATTGCCTGGACAAGTCTAGGTGCCGGAATTATGGGCATCGGGATTGCAATGGGGGCATACTGGGCATACGAAACCCTGAACTTCGGCGGTTACTGGAACTGGGATCCGGTGGAAAATGCGGTGTATATTCCATGGCTGATCATGGTGGCATCCCTTCATATTCTTCTTTTGTTTCAAAGCAGAAAAACCGGTTTGGGAACCGCATTCATACTTTCGATCGCAAGCTTTATTCTGGTTCTGTATGCGACATTTTTAACCCGAAGTGGCATTCTAGGAAATGCATCTGTCCACTCTTTTACAGATCTCGGTCTGTCGGGTCAGTTGCTGGTTTACCTTCTTGCTTTTCTGTTTGGCGCCGTCCTTTTACTGGTTTTCAAATGGAAATCCATACCAAAAAGTCCGAAAGAAATGGAGTTGTATTCCAGGGAATTCTGGATTTCATCGGGTGCACTGATTCTCTGTCTGGCATCATTTCAGGTTTTGGCCACGACATCGATTCCGGTGTATAATGCCATTGCAAGTGCCTTTGGCAAAGAACTCAAACTGGCGCCACCATCCGATCCGATTGCCCACTACACGCACTGGCAGATGGCATTTTTTATGGTCATCACCACACTCACCGCGATTGGTCAGTTCTTTTTCTGGAAAGGAAAATCAGTGAAAGAGACGTTTGTTCAGCTCAGTACACCGCTGAATATATCCCTTTTGGTGTGTATTGCCCTCGTTGTCCTGACGGATGTTACGGACTGGAAACTGATTATTTTTCTGGCGCTCTGTCTGTTTGGAACGATTGCCAATTTCCAGATGTTGTTCCGGATGTTGAAATCCAATCCGAACCTAAGCGGTGGTGCATTGTCACACATCGGACTGGCATTGGTTTTAATCGGAATCCTGTATTCAGCGGGTTACAGCAAAGTGATCAGCCTGAATACGTCAGGAAAAGTTTACCGGTCGGATTTCAGTAACGAAATGAACCGGGATAATGTCCTGATGTGGCGCCACAGTCCTCAGAAAATGGGCCCTTATTCCATTGTCTACAAAGGGCCAAGGCTGGAATTAAAGAATGGCCTGGGCTATATCAATAAAGATATTCTGGTACAGGCAGATGAAGCCGACAAAGGAATTCTCACTGATTCGACCCTTGTGAGTGGAACCTGGAAACGTCCCGGTGATACGCTGAGGTTTTATCCTGAAAACACCTACTATCAGATTGAATACAAGGATTCAACCGGTGGAGGATTCACTTTGTATCCAAGAGCACAGGTCAATCCGAATATGGGTTTGATTGCATCACCTGACATCCGCAAATTTTGGAACAAGGATCTTTATTCCCATGTGACGTCGATTCCAAGTCCCGAAGAAGAAATCACGTATTCTGAACCGGTGTCATCTGTTCTTCAGATGGGCGATACGTTTTTCATTGGTGATTATGTGGCTGTGCTTGAGAAAGTCCACAAAGTGAACGACTACCTTCAGAAAAACCTGGGGCCAACAGAAGCGGCGGTAGAAGCGGAAATCAAAATCTACGGTTCTGCCAATGAAACATTTACAGCAAAACCAATATTCATTATCCGCAATCAACAGATCGGGATTCTTCCAGATGTGTGCGAGGATGTTGGGGCACGGATTGCGTTGACTGAGATTAACCCGACAAAACAGACTTTTACATTGGTAACCGAAGTGTCGAAAAAAGACTGGGTCATTCTAAAGGCTGTTGAAAAGCCTGGAATCAATGTACTTTGGATTGGGGTGCTGGTGATGAGTGCCGGTTTTGGGGTTTCTGTTAAAAGACGGTTCAGCGAAAAGAGCTAGGGCCTTTTCGCTTTTAACAAACTGACAACCCGATCGAGATTTTCAGGTGAATTTTTCATGAACTCCGGAGCCTCAGACAAGTAAAGAACAGAGCCTCCATTTGATGGAAGAAATGGTAAATCATGTGTACTGAGTAAAATGGTTTTTCCGTTTGCCGCTTCTTCCCACAAAAAATCAAAAACCAGAGATTTATATCCAATGTCGAGCGAAGAAGTGGGTTCATCCAGGAGCCAGACTGACGCGTCCTGTGTTTTCATCTGAGCAAGGCATACTAGTTGCCATTCACCACCGGAAAGCTCGTCAGTGGGCTTTTCTGCCAGATGTCCTATTCCCAGCTGCTGAAGTGCTTCGATGGCATTTTGAACTGCAGTTGAAGAAACAGAAGGAAAGAAACCAGCCGTGTCAGCCCCGCCCATGGCTACAAAATCCAGGACAGGTACCCGGAATGAAATCTGATACAACTGCGGAAGCCAGGCAATCCGGGTGTCCGGCAGGTCAAATTCAATTTTTCCGCCAAACGGGATTTTACCAAGAATGGCCTTCATAAGAGTGGATTTGCCACTTCCGTTGCGTCCTGCCAGGATCAACGGTGAGTCATTCGAACCGGCAGAAAACGAAAGACGGTTGATCACAGTTTTATTTCTGTAACCAACCGTCAGTTGTGAGATTCGAATCAAGAGCGATTAATATTCGTCCTCGTTGAAGAGGAAGTCGTCTTTAGTCGGATAATCCGGCCAGATTTCTTCAATGTTTTCGTACGGCTGTCCGTCGTCTTCCAGCTCCTGAAGGTTTTCAACCACTTCCATGGGAGCACCTGTCCGTATACTGAAATCAATTAATTCATCTTTTGTGGCTGGCCAGGGTGCATCTTCCAAATAGGATGCTAATTCAAGAGTCCAATACATAGTTTCCCGGTTTTAAAATTTTCCGCAAAAATAGGTTTCTTATTCAAATAGCAAACCTGTTCTCAAAATAAAATTAATCACTACAAAGAACTGACTTTCAATAAGTTTTAGCAAACCTTGCCAGATCAACCGTTTCAACCTCCTGCAGACTCTTTGAATTTTCGAGGGATTTTCAGACTTTTGCGGCCCAATTAAAAAAACGAAACCAATCTTTAGGCATGGCAATCACTGCACAAGACGTAAATAAACTCCGCCAGATGACAGGTGCGGGTATGATGGACTGTAAAAAAGCACTATCCGAAGCCGACGGAGATTTTGAGGCCGCAATCGACATCCTTCGCAAAGCCGGACAGAAAGTCGCTTCCAAAAGAGCTGACAATGAGGTATCAGAAGGTATTGTTCTGATCAACGTTTCTTCAGACGGATCGAATGGTAAACTTCTGGCACTTGCCTGCGAAACAGAGCCTGTCTCCAAAGTAGAAAGCTTCCGGACCATCGCCAAAGACATTCTTGAGGTAGCGGTTAAAACCAATGCCAGTTCTAAAGACGATTTATTGAAAGCTGCTCTTGCCGATGGTCGTTCAGTTGAAGAAAATCTTGTCGACATGATGGGCAAAATCGGAGAGAAACTGGATATCGTTGGTTATGAAAATGTAAACGCTGAAAAAGTTGTTTCCTATGTTCACTCCAATGGAAAATTGGGTGTTCTTCTTGCCCTGAACGGTTTGGGCGGTGCAGATGTTGAAGAACTGGGTAAAGATGTGGCTATGCAGATTGCTGCCATGAAACCTGTAGCGGTTGATAAAGACGATGTAGATTCCAACACAGTAGAACGTGAAATCGAAATCGGAAAAGAGCAGGCCCGTGCTGAAGGTAAGCCAGAAGCTATGCTGGAGAAAATCGCACTGGGTAAACTCAACAAATTCTACAAAGACTTCACTCTCCTGAACCAGGATTTCGTGAAAGATCCTTCGAAAAACATTCGTCAGTTGCTAGCTGATTCAGCTAAAACTCTGACCGTTAAAGAATTCAAACGAATTTCAATCGGAGGATAATCTCCATAAAAAGTGAATCAGGAAAAAGCCCTTTGCAGAAAGGGCTTTTTTTATTTCTGCCCGAACCACCGATTTTTCGATTTTTCAATGAGGAGATAATCGGATTGGGCATAACTTGCACGCTGTTTTTACACATTCCATATCATGCAGTTTTTTATCGATACCGCCAATCTCAGTGAAATTAAAGAAGCCCAGAGTCTGGGTGTATTAGACGGAGTAACCACCAATCCATCACTGATGGCAAAGGAAGGGATTACCGGAAAAAACAACATTCTGAGTCACTACAAAGCCATTTGCGACCTGGTCGATGACAACGTGAGTGCAGAAGTAATTTCCACAGATTTCGAAGGAATGGTAAGGGAAGGGGAAGAACTTTCTGAAATCGACGAAAAGATCGTAGTGAAAGTTCCGATGATCAAAGAAGGATTGAAAGCCATTAAGTATTTCAGTCAGAAAGGTATCCGGACAAACTGCACCCTCATTTTCTCAGCCAATCAGGGATTGCTGGCCGCCAAAGCTGGTGCCACCTATGTTTCTCCATTTCTGGGTCGCCTCGACGACATTGGTCAGAATGGACTTGAACTGATCGATGACCTGGTTACCATTTTCAATAACTATGGAATGGACTGTCAGGTTCTGGCTGCTTCCATCCGGAATCCGATACATTTATTGGAATGTGCCAAACTTGGAGCTGATGTGGCCACCATACCTTACTCCGTGATAATGAGCTTATTGAAGCATCCACTGACCGATTCAGGTCTGGAAAAATTCCTTGCTGACTATAAAAAAGGAAACAGTTAACAGGCATTTTTGATTTTATGCAGAAGACAGTCGTTTTACATCCTGATTTCCTTCCTCAGGAAGACCGGAAAGAACAGCTGTCTTCCGTTAAAATCTCAGATACTCCTGGTAAAATGTATATTATCAAAATCAAAGGCAAAGCCAAAATACCGGACTATATCCAGCTTCGCAACGACGATTTTGTCCTCGTTGCATACTTCAGAGCCGATCGCGAACTGAAGAACCTTGACAAGTACGGGCTTGGTGGTAAAGAAGAAATGCTCGCCAAATTGATTTCCGAGCTTCCTTTCGGCAAACTACACCTTCTCGATCTGTAACCCTCATTTATGACCCCGGAAAAAATCGTCACACTTTCCAATGTCAATATTTACCAGGAAGACAACAGTCTGGTTTTATCGGATATTGATTTCACAATGGAAAAAGGCGAGTTTCTGTATCTGATTGGTCAAACCGGAAGCGGGAAATCATCCCTGTTGAAAACATTGTTTGGTGATTTACCCCTGTCATCCGGCTCTGGTCACGTTGCCGGATTTGACTTTCCACTTCAACGAAAAAACATCCCTCCTCTCAGAAGGAAACTTGGAATGATTTTTCAGGATTTCCAATTATTGAATGACCGGACGGTTTACGAGAACCTACTTTTTGTTCTGAAAGCTACTGGCTGGAAAGACAAGCAGGCGATGCGAAACCGGATTTCAGAAGTCCTGATGAAAGTAGGCGTAGAATTCGCTTCCGGAAAAAAGCCCCACCAGATTTCAGGCGGTGAACAGCAGCGGGTAGCCATTGCACGATCTTTGCTCAACGAGCCTTTGCTGTTAATTGCGGATGAACCCACTGGCAATCTGGATCCGGAAACAGGAACCGGCATCATGGAAACCTTTATGAAAATCAACCAATATGGTACTGCCATTATCCTCGCTACCCACAATATGCAATGGATTGAAAAGTTCCCTGCCCACACCATCCATTGTAAAAATGGTCGGCTCAACGACTCCCGTAAGACTTCCGTCCTGAAATCCTGACACGTTCACTGCAAAATAACAGGACCCCATTTCCGTTTGAGTTTGCCACTGACCGAATCCGATCATAACAGAAAGGACAACTTCGGTGAATCATCCTTTTTCTTCCGGAAATATTGCCTGTACCAAATTAACAAGGCTTAACATGCCCGCAACCAATTGCTTCGTTTTCTTTGCTTCCGAATTACTATGAACAAAATCAAAACCGGATTGCAGAAACTCGTATTTGCCATGATCGCAACGGCATTTTTGACGTCTTCGAAGCCTACCGGCAAGATATTCACCGCTGCATATTTCCCAGGAGAACAAATCCGCTATCGTGTTCATTATGGTTTTTTCAATGCAGGAGAAGCGTTTATGCGGCTTACTGACAAATACTATCTCGTCAACAACAAAGTCTGTTTCCGGGCAGAAATCATAGGCAATTCAACGGGCGCATTTGATAAAATGATCCGGATCCGGGATGTGTGGGGATCGTATTTCGACACCATCAATTTCCAGCCTCAGAAATCTTTCCGGAGTATTCAGGAAAATAAATACCGGAAAAGGGAAGAAACGTATTACGACTACAATGTAAACCGGGCCCGTGTCATTGCAGAAAATGACACCCCCGAAGTGGTGAATGTAATCCCCTCCATTCAGGATATGGTGAGCGGTTATTACTTTCTTCGTTTGCAGAACTACAACAACCTTCGCAAAAATGATACGCTCAAACTTTTCGGAATTTTCGAGGATAAGACTTACAATTTCAACATCATCTATCTGGGTAAAACCAGGATTAAAACGAAATTCGGCAAATCCAACACATTTGTGATAAGTCCAGTAATGCCTGAAAACAAACTATTTAAAGGAGCACATCCGATCCGGATGTGGATCTCTGACGATCAGAACCGGATACCATTGAAAATTGAAGCCGAATTATTGCTTGGCTCTGTAGACCTGGACGTTACAGAATATGCAAATCTGAAATATCCCATTCGGTTTGAATGACGGACCGTCTTAATAAAAACAGGAATTGAAAATGAAAAAAGGTTACACTATCGTAACATTGCAGAATATTAATTTGAACTACGAAATGAAACGACCGCAGAAGGCACTCCTCATCGCCCTGGGGACAATTGTTTTGGGGACCGGCATCCAGGCAGCTTCTCTGAAAGGAAGCATAACGCCAGCTCCTGATTCAAAAAAACTATTCCTTTACCTTCATCAGGGTGATCAGGTTTTTGTGGTCGATTCCACAACACACAAATCGGGGAAATTCCAGATCAAAAGCAAAGACAAAACTTTTCCCAGAGGTGTGTACAAATTTGGAGTGAATCCTCAGAATTCAACCACACTGATTTTATCGGATGAAGATGTCACGATGGAATGCAACCCAAAAAACTGGGAAGAGGCAATCATCAGCAATTCAAAAGAAAACGCTTTGTACAGCAAGTTTAAAGACCTGAACAAGCGGTTTACTTTTGAAATGGAAGTGCTGGATACCAAATACCGGAATCTGATTCCAAAAGCCCAAACTGATCGGGTAGCTTTTGATGCAGGACTGGCTCAACTCAGAACCAAAGCTGATTCACTTATCAAAGACAAAGAACTTCAGTACATTAACTGGAAAACACAAAATTCGGATTTATACTTTTCTAAAATAATCCGCCTTTTGTCTGCGGATCCGGCTGAATCACCTGAAACCTACATTACATCTCCGGATTTCGAAGACCTTGAAAATCTCCGGGCTGATGTCTGGGGCACCAGGGTTTCGAATCTGATGCAAAAATTTGGCCAGCAGGACGCTGAAAAATGGGTAATTCTTGGAGATCAGGTCATTAATCTGTGCCGGCCGGGAACCGCAGCACGGCAGGTTGCTTTCAGGGCCGTTGCAAAATGTCTTCAGCCACTTGAACAAAATGGCCTCAATGCCGGGTATGATGTGGCCAAACGCTATTCTCAGGAATTTCCTGGTGCAGTTTCTGCCGAATTTCTCAAAGGATTCAATCCTGGCCCACCGGCTGTCGGCGAAATGGCTCCTGACATAGAACTGAACGACAGAGATGGCAAGCCAATGAAGCTCAGCAGTCTTAGAGGAAAAGTAGTCCTGCTTGACTTCTGGGCTTCCTGGTGTGGGCCCTGCCGGCATGAAAACCCGACTGTTGTGAAGGCCTACCAAAAATATGAACCCAAGGGATTCACTGTTTTTAGTGTTTCACTCGACCAAAGTAAAGACAAGTGGCTGGCAGCCATAGCAAAAGACGGCTTACTCTGGAACAATCACGTTTCGGATCTGAAAGGCTGGCAATCAGCGGGATCGGCTTTGTACAAAGTATCGAGCATCCCGGCAACCTTCCTGCTGGACCAATCCGGAAAAATCATTGCAAAAAATCTCAGGGGACCTGCACTGGAAGACAAACTCAGGGAATTACTGGGACCGTAACATTTACAAACCGATATGGCTACAAAAAACGGATTGAAAGCTTTGGTGGTGGACGACGATCAGGACATCGTTGAACTCCTTCAATACAACCTTGTGAAAGAAGGATATGAAGTCCGCACTGCCGAAAACGGTAAAAAAGCCATTGAAATGGCGAAAGCGTTCCAGCCTCATCTGATACTTCTCGACATCATGATGCCGGTGATGGACGGTGTTGAAGCATGCCGGCAGTTGAAAGAAATTCCTGTCCTGAAAAATTCGATTGTTGTTTTTCTCACTTCGCGTGCAGAAGAGTATTCCGAAGTCGCAGCCTTTGATGTAGGTGCTGATGACTTCATCAACAAACCCATTAAACCGAGGGCACTTATGAGTCGCCTCAACGCCCTTTTCAGACGGAATAAAGGGCCTCAGGAAGAGCTTGCGCCCATTCATATAGGGGGTCTTGTGATCGACAAATCAAGTTACTCAGTCAGTCTGGATGGCAAACCTTTGGTGTTCCCGAAAAAAGAATTTGAGCTTCTTTTGTTTCTGGCACAGAACCCGAATAAAGTCTTTTCCAGAGATGAACTCCTTCTGAATATTTGGGGATCAGACGTTTACGTTCTTTCCAGAACCGTAGATGTCCACATCCGAAAGGTGCGGGAAAAAATCGGAGAAGGATTTATTTCCACCACAAAAGGGGTTGGATATAAATTTGAGAACCGGAAAGATTCCTGATCTCTATGTTTTTACAACCCAGGTTTGTCGCCACCATACTTGCACTTCTGATTGCTGTTGCCACGGCTTCGTTTTGCAGTATGATCCCTGGGACACCAAAAGAAACTGTATTTATCACGTTTCTGGTTGCGGCTACCAGTTCCTTTCTGCTCATCTACTTTACAATAGAATTTCTGATCTTTAAGGAACTCTCCAAAATCAACGCCGTATTTGAAAAGCTTAAAAAGAAGGATTTTAAAAAAGCCAGGCTTTCGACTGAATTCAATATGAATCCAATGAAAAAGCTGAACAATGAAATCACCTTGTTTGCCACCCTTAAGCAAAAGGAAATTGAGGATCTGAAAAAAATGGAAATCTATCGCCGGGAATTCATCGCCGATATGAGCCATGAGTTAAAAACACCAATTTTTGCTGCCCAGGGCTATATTCATACCTTGCTGGACGGGGCACTTGACGACCCTGAAGTGAACCAGAAATTTCTGAAAAAGGCGGCGAAAAGTCTGGACGGTCTGGATGAACTGGTTCAGGATCTCCTCATTTTGTCAGAACTGGAAACGGGTTCGGTTAAAATGAAAAAGGAACCGACCGACCTCTATATGGTAGTGATGGAAGTGTTTGACCAACTGGAAAAGAAAGCGGCCAAGCGAAATGTGGTTCTATTAAGTGAACGGAATGTGGAGAAACCCATGGTGGCAGAAGTAGACAGGGGAAAGCTATTTCAGGTATTGCGCAATCTGGTCGAAAACGGAATAAAATATGGGAATGAGGATGGTTTCGTTAAGGTGAGTCTTGAAAGCGAAAAGGATTGGGTTGAAGTTTCCGTTACAGACGACGGGCCTGGTATCCCGGAAGAAGACCAAAGGCGGATATTCGAGCGGTTTTACCGTGTGGAAAAAAGCCGTTCGAAAGACAAAGGTGGTTCCGGACTTGGGCTTGCCATTGCCAAACAAATCCTGGATGCGCACAAATCGAAAATTCAACTGATTTCAAAGCCAGGAAACGGATCAACCTTTTCGTTCCGTCTGATCAAAAAGAAGCTGGAAAAACCATCTTAATCCCAGATTACGCAATAGACTTTTGAAAAGGAGTTGTTGTTTTGACGACACGGC
>DAIOVD010000029.1:0-25602 GCA_036759185.1 Catalimonadaceae bacterium
CGGATCAATACAAAAGAATTCATCGATTCAAAAAATAAGAATGTAAAAGAATTAATATTAATTTTAGAAAAATAAAAAAATAATAAATCTTTTGAGGTTTCATTTTTCTCAATTCGAACAATCAGCGCAAAACGAAAAGGCAGGTCAGGATTTGGAGAGAACGCCGTCAATATCGGAGAGAAACGCAGACGTTCAATTTTCATTCAAATCTCTGCGGCCCTCCCTATTTTCTCAATTGGCTCCCGAAGTAAAAGCGGGACAAGTTTTACGGTTGTTCCCAGGCTGTTTCAGTTAAAACTTCAATCCAAATCCCATTACTCCTTCATCCATTTCCCACGGAAGGTGCCGTCTGCATTTTGCAGTTTCCAGAAATACAATCCGGCTGGAAGGACAGGAAGCTGGATTTCTTTTTGTGGCTCCACCATTTGTTCTTCCACCACCAAGCCGCTGGCATTCATCAGCTGGAAACGGGAGGCCGAACGAATTCCGGCAAAGGAAAGATTCTGATTTCCGGGATTGGGATACACCCATACATTTTGCCCGGCCTTTGAGATCTGCGGACGATTGGCGGTAAACAACGTGTCTTTAACCCGGATGTCGTCAATCCGCACGGAGCCATTGTTGTTGTGAAAACTGCCGTTGGTGGCAATCCGGAAACGAATATGAAAACTTTCTCCCGGAGGAAACGGAATGCTGTCCCACCAGATCGAAACGGGTGGTGCCTGTTCATTAAACGCATCCATGGTGCCCGCAGGCGCAAAATATTCGGTGAAATTGGACTGGTCAATCTGGCGGAGAAGGGTATAGTTTTTCCCACAATCGCTGCTGATTTCAATCCGGAAGGTATCGGTCGAAAAAAAATCGTTCGGCGTGGGAAAGTCGCAGACATTGAGTTTATAACTCAGCCATGTTTTGGTTCCGACGGGCCCGATATTTTGTGTCACAAACCGTCCGATTCCATCCCGGATATAGCCGAATACGCTGTTGAGATAGTATTTGTTGGGATTTGAATTGGCTGTTTTGAGTGCACGGAATGTGTTCCAGCCGGTCGGATCCTGATTATCATAAGGTCCGGTTGGCCGGTTGTCCCAGCCTGAAATAATGGGATATCCATAACGCAAAGGATTGGCAGCCTGGCTGAAAAATGTGGAAGAATAAACACAGGTATCAAATGTCTGGCGGAAAGGCAGTGAAGCAGGTAATGTTTGCAGATTGATGGCCAGCGTATCGGAAGCGGGATTGTTGTCGCCGGTGGTGGCCACAAAACATTTGAGGGGCATCAGACCGGCAAATGTGGACGGTAATTTAAACGACAAAGTATCGGTGGAACCCGGTTGAAGAGGAGCGTCCCAGTTAAAACCAGCGGTATAAAGTGTTTGAAATGTTTGCCCTTCCAGAACCGCTCCAATTCGGACGGTACTCACTGGTTGAAGGCCGTTGTTTCGGAATTGCAGACGAATGGAATCCTGTCCGTTATCGGCGCAGCCAAAACGATACGTCGAAACGGGAAGAATTCGTGTAAGCGTAAGATCGGTTGCCAGGCCTACGGTAACAAACGCAAAATAATGTCCGTTCGAGAGTTTGATGGGAAGTCTGGTGGAAAGAGTCGCCGTCACAAGGGAATCGCTTGTCCAGTTTTGCAGGCGGGTTTCGAGAGGCATCCACGGTCCTGTGGGTGAAGGTGATTGGGCAATGCGCCAGTTTTCTTTGAGTCCGAATAAACTGTCGGAATGATACACTTCCATTTGCAAACGGGTGCTGTCGCCAAGAGCAGTGTTGCTGTTGATTTCGAGCATATGCTGGCCCAGTAAAATGGTTCCCGGTGCTAATAAAGTTCCTGACGGTGGTTGGTTGATGACGTGACTCAGCAGCCATTGCCCGGCGGGAGCGTTGAGATTGTATTTGGTGAGGGTATGGCTCCGTCCTTTTCCTCCGCTCCAGGCGGGAACGTCCCAGTTTACCGCATTTCCGGATTGCTGCCAGAGATTGCGGTGATAGCCAAAGGTCGAATGCCGGATTTGGGAAACCCGGTTGCCAAACGAACAGGTTTGAAAACTGAGGGTATCCTGTGGTTGGCCGGCGAGGATGCCGTTGCCGAAATTGTTGCCATTTTGGCTTGAATAGGAAATTGAATTAAAAGAGCAACTTGAATCAAAAAGGACTTTTGTTCCAAATTTATCGAGGTAGAGCTGGTAAAAGCGTAGTGCTTGTATCTGATTCGATACAAATGAAAAGTCTTTCTTTCCAAAAATAGAATCATCGTAAATGGAAAGGAAATAAGCTGCATTGCGCTTGAAGCCTGGAAATTTAAAGGATGTTCCTTTCACCATTTTGGCTAGAGAACCAATTCCATAACCAAATCCAGGTGCGCTATTAAATCCGATAATATTGGTGTCGTTTTCGAATTCCAGATTAACAGAACTATTATTGAAAACCCCTCTTAAAGGTGTTATAGTTCCTCTGCATTTTCCTGAAACATTCCAGTCCAAACCAATTGGGTTGTTTACAGTGATATGAGGTATAGCAGAACCATTTGCAAATTGTCCATTTCCAGAAACAATTTGTTTGGTTGTGCCATTGAAATGAAGGATTGGTTTAGTGGCAGGGTTTAATACAACATTGCTCTGATAGGCGAAGGTTCCATTCATTTGAATATCACCCATAATCAGGAAGCGGTCGCCATACGGTGAACTTGCATTTCCTAAAATAGAATCTCCCGGATGAACAATCATATTTCCCAGGATGTGGATCAATCCCCTTGGCGTGGGAGAATACAATTTTGCAACAGATGCTCCTCCCTGGCCCACAATAAGCGATTTAATAGTGATTGGAATAATGGAAGTACCTGGGTAGATGAATGAAATCTTTGACCCGTCTGAAATAACGGCAGTATCCAAAGCTGTTGGAATTCTGGAAGGAATCCATGAAGTTTTTGAAAGCCAACTATTTGCGCCAGATTTTGAAATAACTTTCTGACCAGTGTCAGGTAATCTAAAAGCACAAAGTGTATTTGATCCAGAAAGACTATTGGTAACCCCCGTGGAAATCTGTACATAAATTTTAGTTCCAATTGGTTGATTTTCAATTGGAATCACTGGATTGAAATTTATTCCGCCCCCTATAAATCCCAGGCCGGACATGCTATAGTACGAAAATGCCTGAACCTTCGTAAGGTTATTTGGACAACTACCCGTGTAAACGAGGATGGAGTAATTCATTCTAGGTCCGATTTGAATACCAGTATTTTTTGATGTAGTGATGAATGTGAACCAAACCGTTTTTTTAGGTAAAATTTTGATGTTGTCCAGAAAAGAGGGGGAAATGCTATCTGATGCAACTCCTGTTACAATAGTCGCTGATGTCAAATTGCAGGCAGAATCGGCCACGGTTATTTCTTTAGCCGTTTCGCAGGTTCCATTTCCCTGGCTAAAGACATGAGATGAAAAGAGGAAAAGGGGGAGTAGAAAAATACTTCTCAAATTGTATAAAGCAGCATTCCCGAACAAATCAAGGTTTCGGGCTAAGAATAATGACAACCTTGTTTGGAAGTGGCGAACAGGATTGATTCCAGGGTTAATTGCGTTGATCATATTCAGTTTTGGATTGACCTATCAAATATGAAAAGCCGGAAGAATATGGCCAAATTTTGTTTCAACTCAATGCTGTCTGCCTCCGTGTCCAATAATGTGGACAAAACCACAAAGGTATTTTTGGTCAGGTGTTCATCGGATTTGAAAGCTCCCCTAAAATCAGAGAATGGAAACCCGATATCTCTTTCAAATCCGAAGTTCGAAAAGAATTAATATTAATTTTTAAAAAATAAAAAAATAATAAATCTTTTGAGGTTTCATTTTTCCCAATTCTGACAATCGACAAAAACGCAAAGGCGGGCCAGGAGCCAAAGAAATTAGGGCGTTTTACGCCGGGAAATCCAGAGGTTAAAAATGGATGTCCGAAATCTTTGCGATGATGATGGGAGATTTTCAAGCTTGCTGAATACCTTGATTATTCAGAAGCTCCTCCAAATACTGTGATTTCAAAATTGTCCAGCTCAATCAGATTGTGTTTCTCAAATTGAACGAGAATTTCCGCAAGATTCAGTTGAAACATATCAAGGAGTTTGTGATTGACAATATTGCCGGTCGTCACCATCAATAGTTTGGGTGGAATTTTTTTGATCAGGTGAGAGTCCAGAAAATCGGAATCTTTTGTGATCACAATCCTGTTCTCAGAGATGGAACGTTGCCGAATCTCCTCGTCGGTCGTTCTTTCTTTATTAGGAAAATCATCCGTATGAACACAATCAAAACCCTTCCATTTCAAAAATGAACACAGCGAATATGGTAATTGGGCATCGACCAGAAATCTCACGCCACAATTTTATGGATCGATTTCACATTTACCAATCGGCTCGCATAAGCCAGACAGGCCAGAATATCCGCTCTTTCAATCGCCGGATAATCGGCCATGATTTCTTCCTGACTCATTCCCGATGACAACAAATCCAGAATCATTTCCACCGGATACCGCATATTCCGAATGGTTGGTTTGCCATGGCAGACAGAAGGATTTAAAGTGATTCGATCAAGAAGATTTTCCATTGGCGTTTGGCTTTGAGCAAAAATAGAAAATCTTCCGCTCTTGAATTTGAGAATTATGGAAGAAGAATGTGGGTCTTCCGTTCTTTTTTAAGGACTTTCTGAATATTGAATTTGTTTTCTACCAATAGGTCCTACCTAAAGACAGATGCTAGTTCCAAATAAAAACCCGGAAAGTCCGGTGTCATTAAGCACCACACTTTCCGGGTCTGCGATTTCGTTTTTCCATCCTTTTCTCAATTCTCCTCCACAAACTTCCGCAGCTCAGTCACTTTTTTAAGGAGGGCTTTGAAAAACTGACTCCGGATCTTTTCGGCAGCCCGGCTGATTTGGGTGCTTTTCGACATCAGATTGGTGATCCAGTATTCATTTTGCTTATTGAATTCCGGATTGCCCGTATTCATAAAGTTGAAGGTATTGTAGCCCAGGAAGGAGGTTCTCCGGTCGCCGGTTTTAACCAGTACACAATTATTGCCAATCATCAGATCGCTGGCATAACAGGTAAACGGTGTTTGTGTTAAAACTCCATCGGGTTTAAATTTCAATCCCAGATCACATTGCCGTTGTAAATTCTTAATTAACTCTTCGAGTTCGTTGATCACCACTTCCACATCTTCTCTGGACTCAAACATGGCCGCTTCCCAGAAAAATTTGATTTGCTGAATGGTGGAGGCAATGGTTTCTTCTGTCCAGATTTCCGTCGAAGGAACTTCTGCATACGCTGCCGATGCCTTCTTTGCCAGTTCCAGCAACTCAGAATCTGCCTCTTCGACCTTGAACTTGGCATCCTGTAATTCCTCGTGGTTGAGGATGGCTTTTCTCCAGTAGAAGAATTTGAAATTACTCAGTTGCGGACGCATATATATATGGAACAACGGTATGTCCTCCGCCGCATAAATCACTTCCCGCAATTCAAACTCACTGATCGATTTGATCTGACTCAGAAAATACTGCAAAAAAGATCTGAATTCGTCAAGGTCATTTCCGATCGGTTTGTACCGGAACGAAACCACACTTCCCATAAAATCGGTGAGATTTTCGAGGGGGATCATATATGACTGACAGACCAATGCCATCTCGTCCAATGTAAAAGCGGTCTCACAACGCAGTCTTCGGTAGGCACTATCGGCCGAAACTCCGAGGATTTTTCCGATTTCTGCGGGCAAAGAAGCGGTGTCTGGCAATTGCGATCGTATGATTTTTATCAGTTTTGCTTGATATGGCAGTTTTTTCATATGAAAATTCGATAATTTCTAAATTATTTTTACGGAACGAGCCAAAAAAAATGACCCCCATTACGGGCTGTCGCAAACATATTTGAAAAATGGCGTTTTTTACAATTTTTTATGAAATTTTACGGAGAGGGCCTTTTTGCTCCTTAAATAGCCGTTTTGATCTTATTTTGAGGCCCTCCACCTTTGCCACTGTCAATATCGACAAGAACAAAAACAAAAAACAAAATGAAATCAAATCGCATTTCTCCCCGCCTTCTGAAAGCCTTTTTTATCGCTTTCTCTGTCTCCTGTTTCACGCTTTCGTCTGCCTTTTCGCAGAAGTCAGACAAGCCCACTCTCGCCGTGATCGCCTTCCGCAATGATCACCCAGATCCCAAAGCCGCTCCGTATTCTTTGTCGGATCTGCTCCGCCTCGAACTCGAAAAACAAGACCGGTTCCAGGTACTCGATCGCTTCGATATGGATTACCTCCTTTCCCAGGAAAAGATCGATTACCAGAATTGCCTCAGCCGGTTCTGTCTGGAAGACGTCAGCAAAAAAATCAAAGTAGACAAACTGGCCGTCGCCAACATCAAAGTCCTCGATTCCCGAATCTCCATCACCGTCAAAATATTCGATACGTCCACCAAACAATTTGAAATGGCCCGGACGTCGGATTTTCTCAACATTCCCGACGAAATCGGAACGATGGTTCATATCACCATCAATGATTTATTCACCATTAAAAACGACGAACTGGTGGTCAACAAACTCACCAAAAAGAACGATTTCGAAAGCAGCATCAACAATCCCAATCAACTTCGTCTCCGCAGCGACGGTCCACGCATGGGTTTCACCTGCTTTTCATTGGAACCTGAAGTCGCCAAAATCCTGCACAACAAAAAATACAACGGTGGTTTCGAAGCGATTCCCGTCATGTTTCAGTTTGGTTACCAGTTTGAGAAACAGTATCTGAATGAAGGAAATTTCCAGGCTCTGTTTGAATTCCTTCCGATGGTGACCGGCCTTGATCAGGGACTTTTTATTCCGTCGTTCACCGTTATGAACGGAATCCGGAACAATACTTCCGGTTGGGAATTTGCTTTCGGGCCGACAGTATCGATTGTAAAAAAAGCCAAGGGGTATTATGATGCCAATGATACCTGGGTGAAGTTGGACAACCATGAAGTCAATTCCTCCGGTATTCCAACCGAAACCCGTCTCGACAGCCGTGGAGAACCAGCTTTTTCCACCGGATTTGTGATGGCTGCCGGTAAAACCTTCAAATCCGGCAAGCTCAATATCCCTGTCAACATTTATGTGATTCCCCATGCTTCCGGTGTTCGTTTCGGACTCTCCTTTGGTTTCAATTCCCGCAATCGTTTCGGCGTCTGAGATTTCTCTTCTGATTTCAAAATCACAAACTGTTCCATTTTCTCTGTGTTGATGAATTCTGCTCATTGTTGTTAATTTAATCCTAAACTAAACCATTGACCAAAGGCCTTCCGGATACCGGAGGGTTTTTGCGTTTGCGGGTTTTGAACCACATTAGTCACATAGGAACACATAGGGATTACAGATAAAGTTACTGACCTATGCGGTGGAAAAATACAAGTGAAAAGGTTCTGAAGGATCCGGAATTGACTGGATAGGAAAAGCCGCCAATATTCCATTTCCGGCCCATCTCCGTACCCATAAAAAACTATATTTGCGGACTGTTATTCTTATTTTTCACCAAATCAATACTTTATGAATTTACGTCTCAATTCAGAATTCGGAACGCTCAAAGCGGTTCTCATGCACCGCCCGGGTCGCGAAATCGACAGACTTACCCCATACAATATTTCCGAATATCTGTTTGAAGACATGCCTTACCTCGAAATCATGCAGCGGGAACACGATGAATTCCGCAGTCTGATCAAAGGTGCTACAGGCGCAACGGTGTACCGTCTTCTTGATTTGCTGATCGAATCGTTGATTGACGATAATTTGCTGATCAGTGCATTTCAGATTGCGTTGAAACCCCACAAACTGGAACATCTGGCCGAGGACATCATCGGTCGGTTTTCGACACTCGAATGCGCCAATGCGTTGATTGGTGGCGTGAAAGTGCGGGAGCTTCAACGGAAACTCAGACACAAATCGCTTGATAAACTGGGTGAGCACGCATTCGTGATTACCCCAAGTCCAAATTCCTATTTTATGCGGGATCCGGCTGCGGTGGTACAAACCGGTGTGATTTCATGTCAAATGAAAAACACAATCCGTCACCGCGAGTCGTTTATCATGCGGATGATTTTTGAAAACCATCCACTGTTCAAAGAAAATTTTAACCTCATCTATCCAAAAGATACGATTGAGGAGGCCCTGACCGAAAAACATGCCGACATAGAAGGCGGCGATGTGATCGTTCTGTCAGCCAAAGCGCTGGCCATCGGAAATTCGGAGCGCACCGATCCGGAAGCGATTCTGGAAGTAGCGAAAGAAGTTCTGAAATCCGGAGAAGTAGAAAGAGTTTACGAAGTGCTCCTTCCGAAAAAACGCAATTTCATGCACCTGGATACTGTTTTTACCATCATCGATGAAAATCTGGTGGTTACCTATCCCGATGCGATGAGTGCCGTAATGGAAACCCGGGTGCACCGTAAAGAAGGCATTGATGAAGATGGCAACACCATTTTGTCGACCGAAGTCCTGAAGGAAAGTATCCTTGAAGTTCTCAAAAAAGAAATCGACTATCTGGAAATCATCCACACCGGCGACGGAAATCCGGATTACGCCAGCCGTGAACAATGGTTCGATGGCGCCAACGTTTTCGCGATTGGTCCACGTCGTGTAATCAGTTACAACCGGAATCGCCACACCAATCGTGCCCTCCGTGAGGCAGGTGTGGAAGTGAATGTGATTCCGTCCTCCGAATTGTCGAGAGGTTTGGGTGGTCCGCGTTGCATGACAATGGCACTGGACCGTCAGGATTTCTGATCCGGTTTCGATACCGTCTGAAGGGAGAAGTTTCAAACCAATTGCGACACTTTCCGTTTCTTAAAAATGGCTGAGCAACAGATTTCTACGGAAGAACCCATTTCCATTCGTTTGGGTCAGGTCTGGGGAGAAATTCCCCCGGTCGCCAAAGTGATGCTGATTGGCCTTACGTTTATTTCCGGCGTAGTGGTCTGGTCATTTATTCAGCTGGTGTTACAGCCGGGACCTTTGGTGGCAGGTGAAGATTTGTACATACACATCGCCTTGCTGTTTCTTGTTCCAGGCTCCATGATCGGATTGTACCTGATATCATTTGGGTATTCTTATTACCAGATTTGCAAGCGACTGAAGCGGAAACCATTTTGGAAATCGTTTCTGGATGATCAATAAGTAGGGAAACAATTCGAAAGGCGGTTTTTTTTACCGCCTTTTCTTTTTCATGCCCGGGTGGGCATAGGGCTTTTTGACGAGCCGTCCGTTTTCGTCGGTTTCGGGTTCCACTTTTTTCATGTCGTCGGCTTTCACTACTTCGGTGCCGCCATGAATATCCGGACAGGGATAGGTATTCCGGTTGCAGGACAAAATCCCGCAAACAATGCTAGTGAGCAGAACGAATTTACAAAGAGCCGTACGGATCATCTTCGTCGGTTAAAACTTCGAGCAGTGAGCGGATTTCCTGTTCTTTTTCGTCTTCCCCTGTTTTTTCAAAAGCCACAATCATATTCCGCATTACCCGGCGCACAATGTCGAGATGGCTGCATGGCTGATAAAAAATATCGTTGGGCTTGAGTTGCAGGTTCTGGAGGTAATTGTCAATGTCCTGTTTGCTGAACACCAGACCCTTGTTAAACACATTGATGTAAAACTGATGCCGTCCTTGTTTATACGTGAGAATAAAAAGGTTGGGCAGATTGACCCCGTAAATGGGCAGTTTCATTCGTTGCGCTACCAGCATATAGAGGCAGCACAAAGAAATTGGATTTCCTTTCCGTGTTTCCAGCACAATGTTGATCATCGAGTTTCCCACCGAATGAAAATTCTTGGTGTTGGGTGAAAACTTCAGTTTATTGAACATCACCGAATTGATGATTTTAATCTGATCAAGCGGGACGGTATCGGGTTTGAATTCCAGCCAGGTTTCGTAATAAATCTGCTGAACCTGGTCTTTGATTTTGGTGAATTCCAAATCGGGATACTGATAGGTGGCAATGAGCCAGAGTCCTTCCAGCAAATCTTCGGATCCATTTTGTTTCCATTGAAACAACCGCCTTTTCAGGTTGTCGAATTGCAGGGTATGGATGATTTCTTCGATTCGTTTCTGTGAATCCGGATCAAAGGATTGCTCCCATTCTTTCTCCAGGACAGGAATAATAGAATCGCCGAGCGAAATGATTTTCTGCTCCACATGGGTTTGAACTTCCGGATCTGTGTCTCCCAGAAGAGAGACCAGCGCTTTCATTTCATTGACATTGAGCGTAACGTTTTCCATGCAGTGGCAGAAGGTGGCAGAATGGCCGGTGGCAAATATCAGAAAAAAACTCCCTTGATTTCTAAACTGGCGACGACTTCCATTGTTTTTTCGATGTTAGAAAATACAGAAAACCAACGCACTCCTTTTTTTTAATCTATGACATTATGCTCAAAAGTTTGTCGGTTGGACATTTATTTCTAAAATTGGACCTTCATTACGGAACTATATTCATTCACAACAAAATGGAAGGCAAGAAGAAGTACAAAGCGGTCATGCTCATCGACGACAATGAGATCGACAATCTTATTAACCAAAAGATGCTGGAGGCTTCCAACATTGCAGAAACCATTTTCATGCATACAGGAGCCAAGGGTGCCCTGGAATTTCTGAAAAACATTGAAAAGCTTTCTGCGAACGGAGTTGGTTTACCCGAGGTTATTTTCCTGGACATTGATATGCCATTGATGGATGGTTTTCAGTTTTTGGACGAGTTTGATAAATTGTCTGACTATATCAAAAACAACATTTCCATTATCATGCTCACTTCTTCCATCAATCCTCAGGATTTGAGCAAAGCCAAGAAAAGTCATTTTGTAAAGAAATACATCAACAAACCACTTACCCAGGACGCCCTGGAGAAGTTGTAGACATTCTTTCCGAATACATTCTGAGCCCTGTTAAACGCAGGGCTTTTTTGTGCCATGAAAAACGTGTGGATTGTCTGCGGGCCAACGGCTTCCGGGAAAACTTCATTTGCCATTCAACTGGCTCAGATCCGGAAGGCTGAGATTCTGTCCGCTGATTCGAGGCAGATTTATAAAGAACTGGTGATTGGTGTCGCACGTCCGGAGCCGGAAGAACTGGCAGTTGTTCCGCATCACTTTATCGGTGCCGTTTCAATTGAGGAGGAATATACAGTGGGTCGATTTGCGAGAGAAGCCAGGAAATGGATGGAGATCTATTTTCAGTCGCACGATGATCTGGTGATTTGTGGCGGAACCGGATTATACATCAAAGCGCTTTTGGAAGGAGTGGACCGGATGCCGGTGCCAGAAGAATTACGGTTGGAGGTTCAGGAAATGCTGGATCGGGAAGGATTGTATTTTCTCACACAGAAACTTCGGGAAGAAGATCCGGATCTTTTTGAAACGATCGAGCTGACCAATCCAAGACGAGTGCAAAGAGCGTTGGAATGGGTGCTGGCCGGCAAACCGGAGAAAAAGGCACCCGACTGGCCACAAACCTGGAATGTTCAAAAACTGGCTCCCGATATTTCCCGGGATATTTTGTACGACCGGATCAATCTTCGCGTTGACCAGATGATGGAAAAAGGACTTTGGGAAGAAGCTCAATCCTTATTTTCGTTCCGTGATCTGAATGCGTTGAAAACAGTGGGGTATCAGGAAATATTTGAAGCGATGAACGGACAGATTACCAGAGAAAGAGCAATTGAGCTGATCAAACAACATACCCGCAATTACGCGAAGCGACAATTGACCTGGTTCCGGAAAGAAGAAGAAATCCGTTGGGTAAAACCCGAAGATCAGGCCGCAATTCTGGAGGAACTGTCCTTTTCCCAGGGCAACTGAACTGGTTCGAAGTGCAGCATTTTTCCGATGTAGCTGTAAGGCTTTTCTGCCAGAAGCGTTTCGTATGCTTTCTGCGTTTCCTTTAATTCCTTGTGGAGAGAGGCAATCCGGTTCACTTTCTGGTTGATGCTTTTGAGGAGCTCGTCCTGAATGTGCTTTGATTCCGTTTCACTGTACAGCTGTCCGAATGCCCGGTTGATTTCACTCATTTTGTTTTCCAGCGTCTGGCTTTCCATTCTACCTGAGAGGTAGGCGCAAAGGTTCTCGCAAAATCCTTCCATTTCGGGAACCGAAAGAGCTTCCAATTCATCAACATCAGATCGTACCTGTGTTTTGACTTCCTGAATCCCTGAAATCAGGTTCAGAATCAAAGCACGGTAATTCTTAAATGTGTGGTAGTTAAGGGAAATCACCAGGAATATCACCCCGGAGATGACCACAAAAAAGGGCACGTATCCCATAGTTTCGTTTTGTTGTCAGACGCTTAGAATATCAACCAGTCGGATGAGGTCGGGATGAATTGGCTTCTTCATCGTGATGGTTTCTTTAAACGGAGTAAAGACCACTTCATTGTTCACAATGCCCGCCATCACATTTTTCCGTCCTTCCATGAGACCTTCGACGGCAGCTACACCAAGACGGGAACTGAGAATCCGGTCGTAAGCAGAAGGCGCTCCTCCGCGTTGAATGTGGCCGAGGGTTGTTACTTTAATATCCGCATACGGAACGTGTTTTTTTACACGGTTGGCAACGGCAACGGCTCCACCTTCTTCGTCTCCTTCTGCCACCACGATGATGGACGAAGTTTTGGAACGGTTCCAGCCACCTTTCAGTGTTTCAATGACTTCTTCAATGGAACTGTTGGTTTCCGGCACCATTACAAGTTCGGCACCACCCCCAATTCCGGACTGGATGGCGATGTATCCTGAATCCCGGCCCATTACTTCAATGAAGAAGATCCGGTCATGGGAGTCAGCGGTATCGCGGATTTTATCGATGGCGTCAAGCGCTGTGTTTACCGCTGTGTCGAATCCAATTGTGTAATCGGTTCCGTACAGATCGTTGTCAATGGTTCCGGGTGCACCAACTGTAGGAATGCCGTACTCATTGAAAAAGATATCGGCTCCTGTAAATGTTCCGTTTCCTCCGATGGCAATCAGACCTTCGATTCCGAGTGACATAATTTGCTCATAGGCTTTTTTGCGGCCTTCCGGTGTACGGAATTCTTCGCTTCGGGCCGATTTGAGAACGGTCCCACCTCTCTGAACTGTATTGCTGACGGCTTTGGAATCAAGTTTTACAATGTCTCCTTTGATCATACCATTGTACCCTCTCCGGATGCCGTAAATTTCTATGCCATAATATACGGCCGCTCTCACAGAGGCCCGTACACAAGCGTTCATACCGGGTGAATCACCACCTGAGGTAAAAATCGCAATTTTTTTCATATGATTCAGATCTGAACGAATTCAGAACAATTCCTGTAATTGTGAGCTGCAAAGAAAGCCATTCTAAATGCATAAGACAAGTGGCAGGGACAATTGCCATGTATGATCGGGAATGGAAGGCCGGTTTCAAATTTATTTTTACAGGTCCTTAAACCTTTCTTTCTTGCGGTTCTTCTTAGAAAAAAAAATAAAATTTATATGAAAAAGTTCATGTCCGTTGCCTTTGCCCTGTTGATCTCCATCGCAGGAGTATTTGCCCAATCGTCTACTGCAACACTAAAGGCAAACAAAACGCCTGAGCAAAGAGCTGAAAGATTCACAAAAAAAATGACCAAAGAGCTTGCTCTTGATGCGGCTCAGCAGGAAAGAATCAAAATTCTGAACCTGGATCGTTTCAAAAAACTGGAAGACGCCCGTTCTGCTGCTGCTGTCAGCAAAAAAGAGGTGGCTGCCAAAGTGAAGCAGGTAAACGAAGAATACTTCAGTAATGTGAAAGGAGTTCTGACACCAGAACAGTTCACGAAATTTCAGGAAATGAAAGAAGAAATGAAGGAAAAAGCCTTCACGAAGAAACAGGGTAAGTTGTAGATTGCAGTTGATCTGTTTCAAAGGAAACCCGGTGAATTCTCATCGGGTTTTTTTATGTCATCGGGTTTCAATCTATTTGAACCCGAATTCAGGTTAGCGCCTTTCAGGGAAAATGTTGACGCAGATAATTCTGTTTAATGTACTTATTATTATAGCCACAGGCCTGGCCGGGTATTTTCCTGCCCGGTTGATTGAACAGAAATCGGGTGCAGATGGCTGGGTCTCCCGAATTTTTCTTGCCCTTTTATCCGGATATTTCATTCTGGAGTCGTTGTATGCCATCCGGGTTACGTCCGGATTCACCATGCAATGGCTCAATTTTTTACCTTTTCTTATGATTTGGTTTCTACCGGATGTGAAACCGAATCCGGTAGAAGTGCACCGGCAAAAAAAGAGATTACTCCTGATTCCGGTTGGAATCCTGATTTTTTCCTGTTGGTATTTCACCCGGTCTTATTCTTCTGATCTGCTGAATTTTGACCATTATCCCTTTATTGATGTTGTGAGTTATGCCAGCTCGGCATACGGAATGAAGTTTTCGGGAACGGAAGTCTCCTTTGCGGATGCTGCGTTGTACTATCCGGGCCAGACCCGACTCAATCTCTATCATTTCACCGATTTGTGGGCTGCGGGTGGAATTTCCGAACTGTTCCAACTTCCTGAACTTCATAGCCTCTGCTTTTTTGTGCCCGTCTTTTTTCTCACGTTGATGGCAGCAGGACTGATTACGCTGCCCGGTTCACAAAAGATACCGTCCTTTTATCTGGGAATTCTGATTCTGGCGGTCTGTTTTGCCAACGGAAAACTCCTGCTTGCCCAGGACTATTTTCTGCACAGCGTGTTGGATCTGCATGGCATTAAGTTATCCCTCATCATTCCGGTTTTCCTGTTTCTTTTCCGCTTTCGCCAGCATCCTCAGGTTTTACTTACTTTCCTTCTATGGCTTCCACAGGTGAATATTTTGCTGACTGTGGCCATGGCATTTGGTCTTGGCATTTACACCCTCAGAAACCTGAGAAGCCTCCGGAATTTGTATTCTGTCCCGGTGGTGATTGGCTATGTCGTTTTTGCTTTTGTCTTTCTTTTTCTGCTGAAAACCGGGAGTGGTCCGGAGACGGCAGGTCCGGAAAAAATTCCTTTTTCATTCCTGCTGGCGCTCAAGACTACGTTTCTTTATCTTCGGGAGTCGCTCTTCAATCTTTGGTTTAATTACTGGGCAGTGTTCGTTGTTCTTGCCTCTCTGGTCACCAACCGGAATGCGCTTGTCCTGGTGGTTCCCTTTTTGACAGCCAAAGTGGTTTCCAAAATTGCTGTTCTGCTTTTACCCGTTTCAACCGAATGGATGGCGGGTCCTGAAGTTCTGATGGGATTATGTATTCTCTATTTTCTGGAAAAACGATATCCGGTTTTGCCATCATTTGCCGGATTTGCAACTCTCGTTCTCTCATTGCTGTGCCTGACAGGAGCCATCGGGTATTCGCTGACTCATTTTATGGATTTTGAGCAGATTTATACTTTGGTATCCGGTGCCTGTTTCCTGATTGTTGCCGTTGCTTTGTTTATCCCACAGGAAGGCCAGAGCGGATTTCTGGATTCAATCGGCCTTTCAAAATTTAAGTGGATTGCCGGATGCCTAGTCCTTGGAATGGTGACCTGGAAGACCTTTCGGTTTCAGCGGGTTTTGCCTTTTGATACCCAATTTTATAAGGGGCTCGAGATTATGTTGTTCAATGAAACAGGCGATTTCCGGTCTGCCTATTTTTCATCCCGGCGGTATTCGCCCTTTCCACTCCACATCAAGGCAGGTTTTCCACTATTATTCAACTGGTCTTCGGCCGTATCAACCCCGGTGACAATGTTTGAAGACTCCAGCTGGCGGGGCAAAAACATTGAATGGCATGTGCGTGCCTTTCCGTTTTATTCGTTTTGCAAGTCGAAACCTGGATTTGATGAAAAGCGGGATGTGGCTTCCATGCAGGCTGCTTTTCTGAAAAAGTATGCCATCCGATATCTTTGGGTTGATGCGGATTACGATCAGCGAAAGATGACTTTTTTAGAAAAGGCAGTGCAGAAAAAGGTCAAATCAGAAAAGGAAAAGCTGGAATTCTGGATCATTGATCCAACTCTTTTGTAGTCAATCCAAATTCCCGGTCTAACCAGACTACAGAGCTTTGGCCGGATAGCCAAACACTTTGGCACTGGCCGGAACATCGGCCAAAACCACAGAACCAGCTCCGACGGAAGCATTTTTGCCAATTTTGACTCCTTCAATTACAGTAACACCTGCTCCAAGGAAGGCACCGTTTCCGATCTCGACTCCGGCGCCAATTACGGTTCCGGCTCCTATGTTTACCAGATCGCCGATTTTAGCTTCCGTTTCGAGGACAACATTTGGATGCAGAACACAGGCATTGCCGATGGATACAAACGATGAAATGCGGGAACCGGCGCAAAGGAGATTTCCATGTCCGAGTGCCGCATGTTGTGAAATACTGGAATCTTTGTGGATCGCATTGACCGGCATGAGATGACGTTTCTCTTTAATCATCTCCGTGAGGTAGGTGCGTTCTTTGTTCGTACCTGCCGCAATAAAAGCATCACACTTTTTACCAATCAGTTTCAGAAATCCGTCGTCTTCGGTGGCACCCAGCACGAGCACGTCGCCGATTTCTTTGTTGTGCAGAGCGGTGTCATCATCCAGAAAACCATACACCACCACTCCGTTGGAAACAAATACATCAAAAGCAAGCTTGCCGAGAGGGCCCGCACCAAAAATCAAAACCGGATTAATCATGAATCAAAAAATAAAACCCAAAACTAGCAGGTAAAAAGGAAGATGTCTGAATTGACTTCCCCTGAATTTCTTGAATACCGGATTTCCGGGCAAAAAGGCAAATTTTACAATTGTTTAAACTGGACCGGGACCTTCACCATGGACTCAAAGGCATAGCCCATTTTGGTTGCCGGCCGCCATCGGGGCATAGATTTAACACATTCCAGTGTCGCTTCATTGCATTCCACATCAAAGCCCGAAAGCAGGCGGACATCCCCGATTTTCCCGTCTTCTTTGATCTGAAAGCTGATTTCCACGATTCCTTCCTTCTTGAGTTGTTCCGGTGTTCTGGGGTATTTGATATGTGCTTTGAAATAGCGGAACAATTCATAGTACCCACCCTGGAATGAAGCATCGAGTTCCATCAGATCGGTGAGAATGCGGATTTCCTGTGTTTTCAATTTTTCACCCTTCACATTCACGAATTCGAACTTTCCTTTTTTGTTTTTCCGAAGCCTTCCTTGTACCAGTTTTCCACTGCCAAAATACCGCCAGGCCAATTCTGGTTTGCCATGAACCGGTTCGAGCTCAAGAATGGTTTTGTTTTTCTGGTAATAGGTCTGCTTGCCTACCGGGTTGTCATTTTCATAATAACAAACCAAAGCAAGTGCCAGATTGTTGTCCCAGTACTTCCAGAGACCCTGTTTTTTGCCGGCCGTATCAATCCGGTTAATGGTATCACCACCAACCAGTTCATAACTCTGAGCATACGACTGAAAACCGAAGAAAAGGAAGAAAGCAGCCGCCAGTGAAAGATTCAGAAACGAACGAAATGACATGAATGGAACCACACTTTTTTTCAAAAATAAGAAAACCTTTTTGTCTGCATTCCTGAGTTCCGATGAAAAATCGTTTTCCATCAGATGGAACTGCTATTTTGCCTCCGAAAACCGAATTCCAAAGCCTGACCATGTTTAATTCTTACATCGCCGGAACTGGCCATTACGCACCAAACAGGATTATTACAAACGACTATCTTTCAACACTGATGGACACAAACGACGCCTGGATTACCGAAAGGACAGGCATCAAAGAGCGCCGGTGGTTTGAGCCAGGGGTGGATACCGTTTCCAACATGGCAGCAAAAGCCTGTACTATGGCCCTTCAGAATGCGGCAACGGACGCTCAGGACGTGGATTTTATTGTGTTTGCTACGATCACTCCTGATTATTATTTTCCGGGATCCGGGGTTTTATTGCAGAGAGATCTGGGTCTTGGAGCTGTTCCGGCATTGGATATCCGCAACCAGTGCACCGGATTTGTGTATGCTGTATCGATTGCCGATCAGTTTATCAAAAGCGGTATGTATCAGAATGTGCTGGTTGTTGGGGCCGAAATACAATCATCGGCTTTGGACATCAGCAACGAAGGTCGTGGTATGGCGGTTATTTTTGGCGATGGTGCCGGTGCCGTCCTGATGAAACGCACGACCGATCCAAAGAAGGGAATCCTGAGCAGTAAGCTGTATTCAGACGGACGGTACGCCGAAGTGCTGATTCTGAAAGATCCGGGAAGCAGCCGACCGTTTCGTCAGATTGCGGACCTGGTTTTGCATCCGGAAGAAACCCGTCCGTTTATGAATGGGAATCAGGTTTTTAAACATGCGGTACAGCGTTTTCCGGAAGTGACGCTGGAGATTCTGAAAGAGAACGGGTTTGGAAAGGAAGACCTCGATTTGCTTGTACCTCACCAGGCCAATCTGCGGATTACAAACTATGTGAAAGATCAACTTGGATTGTCTGATGACAAAGTGGTTTCCAATATTCAGCGGTATGGAAACACCACGGCGGCATCCATTCCGATTGCGCTGAGTGAAGCATTTCAGGAAGGACGACTGAAGGAAGGAATGTTGATTTGCTTAACAGCTTTTGGTTCCGGATTTACCTGGGGTTCCAACCTGGTTCGCTGGTAAAAGTCGGAACTTTAAAATCGTTTTCATGGTTGGGTTCATTGATTCGTTGGAAAACGATGGAAGGATAACATGAAGTTCACTCCCACATCCAGCGTAGTAAAACTATAATCCCGGTAGTATTTCTGACTCGATGCTCCGGCAAAAACAGAAGCTTTGGCGTATCCTTTTTTCCAGAAGTCGTAATGGCAGCGAAGGTTGATTTCCTGCCTTGGCCGGATTTCAGATCCAGTGAACCGTTGGGTAAGATTTCCCCAGAGTTCGAAACGCAATTTATCGGTTGGTAAAACTTCAATTCCTGCACCATAAAGGAAATAAGAATCTCCGGTGTTCTGAAGGCTAAGATTCCCCAATCCTGTCCGTAATTTAAATGAAGGCCGATTCACAAGGTTGAACCAGGTCATAAATTCCAGGGTTTTGAATTCAGTTGATTTGTCGTTCAGAAGGGTTTGCCGGAGATCAAACGTTGCCCAACCGAGATGTACGCGGCCCTGGGCCTGGATTTTGGTGAAATCGGTGAATCCATAACCACCCTGTACATTGGCCTCCACGCAAAACAGGTTGTTCTCGTTTCGGTTGCGTTCTGCCAGACGAACTTCTTCCTTTCCCAGCTGCACAATTCCCTGGCCCATATAAGCAAAGGCACGTATGAAGAATAGAATGCCATCCAAAGCGGACCCTGCATCACCTCCGCCACCGGAACCCGAATATCCGGAAGTGGACGAACTTCCGGTTGACTTACCGGAATAACTGCGGGCCGTTTTATCGAGATTGTTTACCGACTGCCCATGCAAATTGGCAATTAAAAAAGTAGTCAGAGTAATAGAAAGCCAGAATCGCTTCATGGATGGGATTGAAAGATTTCCCTGCAAAATAAGAATATTACCTGAACACAGATTTAGGTTGGAAAAATTCCTGACAATTTCATTATTGGGCTTTTTCCAACGCATCATTTTCACATTGAATCAATTTATGAAAATCATCATTCTATTCACTCTAACCTGCCTTCTGGTGTGCTCTCACTCGAAAGGTCAGACGCAGGCAACCCCATCAAAACGGAAAGTTCCTTATGATTCAGCCCTGGCCAGAAAACTTGGCGCAGATGCTTACGGTATGAAACAATATGTCATAGCATTTCTGAAAACCGGGAAAGTGAAAATTCAGGATTCAACCAAACGTGCTGAATTGCAGATGGCTCACCTTCGGAATATTATAAGGCTTTCGAATGAAGGAAAATTGCTGCTGGCGGGTCCGTTTATGGACAAGGAAAGTCCGAGAGGCATTTACATTTTCAACGTCACAACTCTGGAAGAAGCCCGTAAACTGACGGAAACTGATCCTGCCATTCAGGCCGGAACGTTGGAAATGGAACTGAGGCCATGGTATGGATCGGCCGCTGTAATGGAACTTCTGCGGATTCATCACTCTATAGAAAAAGTCTCGGTGGCCGATTAACCGATTGAATTACACAAAGAAAAAGCCCCGGACTTTTCGAAAGTACCGGGGCTTTTTCATACATTTTAGTTGGCGGTTATTCTTTATTATTTCCTTTCAGGCTCCAGAATGCAGTGAAGCCCAGTAATCCCAGAACCACAATGGAGCTGAACAATGAAATCTTATTCCCCACAAAGAATGAATCCGGTTCGAATTTGAAGATGATTTCATGTTTTCCAGCGGGTACTTCCATGGCACGAAGGACATAATTGGCCCGGATCACAGGTGCTTCTTTTCCATCAATGGTGGCCTTCCATCCTTCGGCATAGTACACCTCAGAGAAAACCAGCAACCCTTCTGCGGCATTTTCGACATTGTATTTGAGGTAATTGCTTTTTGCCTCTGCCAGTTTTGCCTGGCCTCCCGGAGCAAAAGATGTTTTGCTGACTTTGAATTTCGTTTCATCAACCAGAGCCGTGGTTGCCGGGTTGAAAGATCGGGTGGCTTCCATCTCCTGATCCGGGGATTTTACCAACTGCACCTGCTGAACAAACCAGGCATTGCCCAACGCATATGGATTCACCAGAACGCCATTGGCATCTTCATTTGCCTTGATGAAGCGGGTGTTGAGCATATTCAGGATTCGCTCCTGTTGCAAAAACTGAAGTGTAAACGGAACCTCACCCTTTTGTGCTGCCTGCAACTGATTGCCAACATCCTGGATTTCGGAAGTCAGATCGTTTTCGATCAGATCCTGATAGCGGCGGATTTTAACCGGGCTGTATCCACCAATGGATTTATGGAAATACGAAGTCTTTGATTCATTGAATGGATTATTCAGGTTCAGAACCCGGTTGTTGAGACCTGGTTGCTTCAGGATTTCCTGATCAGCGGCTGTTGGCTGAAACTGTTCGCTCCAGAAGGATTTCTGGAAATTGTCTTTGTTCAGGTATCGCTTGTCCACCTGCCAGAGGTCAATGAAACCAAGAAATGCAATGGCCAGTGTAGCATACATGGCTTTCATCCAGCCTTTCGCGATCATGAAAACAAGACCTGCGGCCAGAATGATCAGAAATAACGAACGGAGCGCATCGGAACTGACCATACTTGCCCTGTCTTCATATAATGCGGACATGATTCTGGCGGTGACATCCTGAGGATAGCCAGCTCCTGTGATCTGACGGTCGTTGGGTGTGGTGAAATCACCTGCCATGTCGGGCATCAGCCAGAAAATGAGACAAAGACCACCTGCTATACCTGCAGCGTAGTAAAGTTTTTTATCCAGTTTTTCGATGTTGGCCGCATCAAACAAACGGGCCAGTGCCATGGCTGCCAGAGCGGCGATGGAGAACTGCGCAATGAAAATGGCCATAGTCACAGCCCGGAACTTATTGTAACCGGGAAGTGTGTCGAAGAGGAAGTAGTTGAAGTCCTCAAAATTTCGTCCCCATGTAAGTACGATGGAGAAAACCGTCGCAGCCAGAAGCCACCATTTGTACCGACCATCTACAATGAATAATCCGAGGATAAAGAGGAAGCAAACGATGGCACCAGCATACACGGGACCTGATGTAAACGGTTGGTCCCCCCAGTAGTACGGGAATTGTTCCACGCTCTGGTTTACCGAAGAAAAGAAATCGGCTACAGCTGATTTCTTACCAACGGTTTCGGAGCTGCTGCCACCATAAAAATGCGGGATCAGAAGAGTGAAGGTTTCCATTTTGGCATTGCTCCAGCTGAAAACATAGTCTTTATCAAGACCTCCGTCTTTAGGCTTGTTGGCGTCTTTGATGGTAAGTTCAGGCTTGCCCCGCATGGAGTAAGGCGAATATTCCATCAAGGTCATGAGGCGGCCTGCGTTGGAAGCAACACCCAATCCGGCACCGGCAGCCAGCACGACTACCGCAATGGCAAATTCTTTGATTTTACCTGAACGTACGGAATAGATCAGTTCAGAGATTCCATAAAAAACCACCAGGAACCCCAGATAGTATGTGATCTGATAGTGTCCGGAACGAATCTGCATGGCCGTTCCTACGGCGGCCAGCGTGACTGCCCAAAGCCATTTCCCACGGAAAGCATAGACCATTCCGGAAAGAAGGAGTGGGGCCAATGTCATGGCCCTGACTTTCGAATTGTGTCCCGCCTCTATGGATACAATGTTGAAACTGAACAGGGTAAATGCAAAAGCCCCAAAGGCTGCTGCCACCGGCGACATCCGGAGTGACAGACAGAAAATATAAAAACAGATCAGGGAAACGAACATGATCGAAATCGGGTAGGGGAGCACCCAACGACTGGCGTTTTCCACATATTCGAGAAGCTCACCATTGTAAATGACCGAAATCGTGTAGGCAGGCATTCCACCAAACATGGAATTGGTCCATAGAGGCTCTTCTTTGAACTGATCCCGGTGGTCGCTGATTTCCTTGGCGTTGCCGGTCCATGTTACGGCATCACCCTGTTTGAGCGATTTGTCGCCAAAAACAGCAGGCTGAAAGTACAATGCCGTGGCGAGCCAGAAGCTGAAAATGATCAGCAGGTGAGGAAGGATGTCTTTTTTGAAATCGAAATTCATGGTTCCCATATGTTTTTACCGGGGCCTCAAAGAAAGGGAGTTTGTGTGGTTTACGAAAGCAGGGATTTTTGAAAGTCCAATCATGGCCTGTTCTTGAATTCATGGAAAAAAGCCGGAACATTCCGGCATGTATCAAATCCTTTTAAAAGAATGATTATCGAATTCATGTAAATTGAATCTTTGTTTTTTTACCAACTTGCTTATTTCTACCCTATGAAACATCCGGGTTTTATGTCGAGGACGCAGATTCAATTCATTTCTGCATCCCTGAGGGGATTTTCGTTCCCCGCTGCCATTTTTTTACTGGCATTTTTCTTTGCCTCCTTCCGCTGGCCAATGGCAGGTGAACGGGATTTTGGTTCGCAACTCAAAATGGACAACCTGGTCCTCAATGAAATTTTTGCACATGAAAAAGGAGAATCCATCCCACTTTATTTCACAACAAGTGAAAACAAAGACATCGAAATGAGAGCCGTAGTGGCCACTCACATCAACCAGGGACCAAAATCAGGCGTGATGCGACTGGATCTGGCTTATGAAGAAATGAAATTTAAAATGCTTCTCAGCCGGAAAGAACTGAATGGAAAAATGCAATATCAGATCAATCTGATTCAACAAGGCGGAAACATCCACTATCGGTTTGCAAATGCAGACAAAAATGGCGTTGTGCTCGAGAAAACCAGTCTTTCCAAAATTGTCACAGAGTAAACCAGAAAGAATCATGAAATCAATTTTTACCATTGTCCTCACCTCTGTTCTTAGTCTCAGCTGGTTTTCTGTTTCAGCACAAACCAACCTAAACAGCAATCCAGGCTCTGCTTTCGTTTTATATCTTGATTTTGACGGACACTCAGATAATTCAGGCTGGTGGTCTTCAGCCGCATTTCCGGATCCGATTGTGACGGCGGCATCATCTTTTACTTCGACGCAAATCACTGAAGTTTTTAACAGGGTTTCAGAAGATTACCGGCCATTTAACATCAATGTGTCGACACAGCAATCTGTTTATGACGCGGCCCCTGTTGCAAACCGTCAGAGGGTAGTGATAACGGCCACTTCAGAATTCTATACAAATGAAAACGGCGGAGCTGGTGGTGTCGCCTATCTTAACACGTTCGGCAGCGGGGAAATTGCCTGTTATGTGTTCACCAATTTTCTGGGAAGTTCGGCAAAGAATGCTGCCGAGGCCAGTTCGCATGAAGCAGGCCATACACTCGGCCTTCAGCATCATTCCAAATTCAACACAGATTGCAGCTACAATACCGAGTATCACCCTGGAAAAGGTTCGGGCCAAACCAAATGGGCTCCGATTATGGGAAATAGCTACAGCAGCATCATCAGCCAATGGTATAAGGGAAGTGCCAATGGTACCACATGTTCATCTGAAGTACAGGATGATCTTTCTGTGATCTCGACCTCAAACGGATTTGGATATCGTACCGATGATTTCGGAAATACACTGGGGGCGGCTTCCACATTGTCATTTGTGGGAACCAACATTACCCAGAAAGGGATTATTACCACAACGGCTGATGTGGATGTGTTTAAAATTGTGGTGGCAACTTCAGGTTTCCATACTTTTTTTACCTCTCCAACCGCCATTTCAACGTCAACCTATTCCGGGGCGAATCTGGATGTGAAAATGTGGCTCACCAATTCTGCCGGTACCATACTCAATACCGCCAACGACACCACACGCCTCGATGCCACAATTTCATCGGTTTTGCTAAATGCAGGTACCTACTACATTTTTGTTGAAGGAACAGGTGTTTCAAACTATGTGGATATTGGTTCAACCGGAACCAATGACCACGGAAGTCTGGGAGAGTATACCTTCACTGCAAACCGGTTGTGTACACCGGTCATCACATCCACCACACCTGGCAGCCGATGTGGAACGGGTACTGTCAGTCTTTCTGCTGCCGCTTCCGCCGGTACCATCAATTGGTATGCGACCAACAGTTCAACAGGTGTTTTGGGTTCAGGCAGTGGTTTTACGACACCATCGATCGCATCATCGGTTACCTATTTTGTGGGAGCAACTGCTGTAGGTTGTTCTACCGCCAGTGCCAGGGTTGCCGTAGTGGCCACTGTTAATTCGGTGCCGGTTGTAAATGCCGGTACAGACAAAGTGTATGCACAGAATGCAGGGAACCAAACATTGGTAGGGATTCCATCCGGAGGAACCTGGACGGGAACCGGTGTGTCAACTGGCGGTGTTTTTAGTCCGAACCGGCCACCAGGTAATTATGTCATTTCGTACTGTGTAACAAGTAATAACTGCTCTGCATGCGACGACATGACTGTTACAGTTACTGGTTCCGCAACCCAGGTGCCAACGCCCGTGATTTCACCAGGAACCGGAACCTATACCAGCTCACAGACTGTGACTTTGAGTTGTGCCAATCCGGAAGCTACATTGTATTATACCTTAACAGGGAATACCCCTGTCATTGGAACCGGATTTACCAAATTGTACACCGGACCTTTTGTGGTAAGCCAGACAACAGCGGTGAAAGTGATGGGAGTTTTAACCGGACTAACCAATTCGGCAGTGGCTTCTGCTTTGCTGACCATCAACAATCCAAATCTGGTAGCCAATCCGGTGATTGCTCCCGGAACCGGCAGTTATTCCGGACAACAGACCATCAGTCTAACCTGTGCAACAGCCGGTGCTTCCATTTTGTATACAACAAACGGAAACGTTCCGGGAACAACGGTGAACTCGTTCACCAAACTGTATACGGGAACGTTTACAGTAAATGCTTCTACCACAGTCAGAGCATTGGCTCTGAAAGCTGGTTTGACAACATCCGGTGTTTCGGTGGCATACATTACCATTACATCTCCAACAGCGACGGTTGCCACTCCGGTGATTACGCCTGGTACAGGAACGTACCCTGGGCCGCAATCGGTTAGTATTTCCTGTGCGACAGCCGGGGCGAGCATTTATTACAC
>DAIOVD010000029.1:25702-28738 GCA_036759185.1 Catalimonadaceae bacterium
GATGTTCAATCGGTTCGGTTGCTGAATATGAAAGGTCAGGTGCAGGAGATTCCGTCCGTGATAAAGGACGGTCCGGTGTATCAATTGGATGTGTCGGATCAGAAGACAGGATTATATCTCATCCAGGTAGTGACAGATTCGGGTGTGAAGAACATCCGGTTTGTACGGAACTGATGATTGAATGATAAAGAACAAATTCTTCTGAATCAGAAAGAAAATAGAAAAGGCCACCTGTTGAGGGTGGCCTTTTTTTTGCACTTCAGTTTGAAAGCGATGAATTACTCAACCGAGATATTCTGTTTCGGTGGTTCTGCAATTTTCGGAAGGCGGATGATTAGAACACCGTTTTCGTGGCGGGCAGAGATGCTGCTAACTTCCACTTTTCCATTCAGAGAAAGTTGCCTCTCGAAATTACGGACGGGAAATTCCTGGATGTGGAATTGAGGTTCTTCGTCGGGATTCAGTTCTTTTTTTCCTTTCACCACAAGGGTGTCGTTGACCACATTGATTTCGATGTGTTCTTTTCCAAACCCGGTGGCAAAAATCTGAACCTCAAAAGCGCCGTCCTTTTCGAGGACGTTGAGCGGAACATTGTATTTCGGCCGGCGGTATCCTCCCTTGAAAACCGGGTTGAATTGTCCTTTCATAAATCGTTCGCTGGCAGGGGAACCTTCCCGGTTCTGTCCTGCATAATGGCAGTGTGCGTGCATAATTTGTTTTATAGAGATTGGTTGGTTGAGTTTGTTTTTTCGGTTGGATTGGCAGAATCCGGTTGGCGGTCACAGCCATTTTCCGTGGACGAATGGCAGGCAGGATGGCGACCATGACCATAGCCGTGGTGCATCGGATGACGGAATCCAAAGACGGAAACCAGTGTTCCGAAAGTGAGCAGTGCGGTGGCCGCACCGATCAGGAAATTTTGTTTGCGTTGCATGTTTTTAGGAATTGGTAGATGAAACAGTTTGTGTTTTATATCCGCAGGTGTGATGCATGCTGCGGGATTTGAAGTCCTCGTATTCTTCAGTGGTCATGTTCCGGATTTTATCCATCCAGGCCATGCGGCCGGCTTTCCAGTCGGGTCCGAAACGACGGCGGGCAAAGAGGCGGAAGATGGTTCCGGCGATGAGGAAGAAGAAGAATACCTTCATCAGGAAGAAAGGCATAAACCAGGCGAGGGTTCCGAAGAGGAGGCCGCCGAGGATGGGTTTGAAGATCTGCGTTTTCATTTTTGTATTGTTAAATGGTTATAATACGGAGGACGCAGAAGGCCTGGATTTTACTTTACAGGAATTGAAAAAAAGTCAGACTATTTTTCAAAGAGGATAAAGTATGTGGTTTGAGTTCTGAAATTCAGTGGGTTGCAGAAGTTGATTTTTTGGAAGAAATGTGATGCGGCCCCGGGCGAAGCGGATACCCCGCAGGCGAGGAACGAAGCCGAGGAGTATAAGCGGAGCACGGGAAATGCCGCCCTGAATATTCAGTTTTTGATTGCCGGAATTGGTTTAGGGGAAATTCTTCAGAGGCGAAAATGGCGTTACTGAGGACCAGGTCCGCATTTTTCTTTCCAACGCTGGCGCATTTTTTCACGGTCTTCTTCGCTGAGATTCCGAAACCGTTCCTGAAAACCGGGTTTGCCGAAACCGCCGCCGCCCGGACCCATTCGGAAACTGCCAAACAGGATGCGGCAGATGATGAGCAGCCCCAGTGCCTGGCCATAACTGAGGACGGGAAAACGGAATAATTCGGGCAGAATGGCATTCCAGAGCAGCATCAGCAGAGCGGCCATGGCCAGACCCAAACCCAAAAAGAGGATGGGGAAAAAGATGCGTTTGCGGAAAGGCGGACGGTTGTTCATGGTGCTAGGACTGGATTTCCTGGTATAAATATGCGACTCTTTTTTTCAAATGTTTCACTGCATAGCCTTTGCGGCTGATGATGGTTTTGAGGTTTTCGCCCGATTCGGTGGCGATTTCCTGCAGCGTTTTACCGTCGATTTCGTTCTGGATGAAAACTTCGCGTTGATTCTGAGGGAGTTCGTCGAGTGCGGAGTTGAGTTCATTCCAGAAGGCTTCTTTGAACAAGGCCATGTCGGGGTCCGAATCGTCGATGAGTAAAATTTCGCTGAGGTTCAGTCCGCCGTCTTCCGGATCGGTGAGCAGGTCGTCGAGTGAGTCGGTTTTTTTGCGGCGATAGAGATCGGTAACCTTGTTGCGTGCCACCTGAAACAACCAGCCGCTGGCACTTTCGAGGTCCTCCACATTTCCCAGACTGCTGAGCTGAAACCAGACTTCCTGCAGAATGTCTTCGGCATCCTCCTCCGTCCGTACTTTACCCCGGATGAAGCGAAAAAGTCGCTTCCCGTAGTTTTTGACGAGTTGGGTGACAGACTGAGGTTGATTTTCGGCCATGGAGGAAATCGATGGTTGGGGCAACTGCGAAAACCAGGCCAGAAAGGAAAGGGGGCGTTATGGTGCCGGAAATCAGACTGTTTGAGGACGGAAATCTTTTCAGTCTTCCCAGACCATCCGGAAATCGAGTGGTACCTGGCAGTCGTCAAACGTGTAGAGAAACTCCGGACCTGTGTCCGCTTTCTGGTACTGTCCGTCCGGGCCGAGGGTGAAAATTTCAACCGTTTCCGTTTCAGGGTCTACCATGGTGTAGTGCTTCACCTTCTGTGATTGGTAGAGATTGAATTTTATGGTGCGGTCTTTGTTTTTGGTGGATGGGGACAGGATTTCGAAAACAGCGGAAGGTGCCTGGAAGAGTCTGGTACCTGAAAATGGCTGGCACAACACAATGAGATCGGGCTCAACGACGGTGTCGTCAGAAATTTGCCAATCGACTGGCTGGTACACTTTGCATTTTCGGCACCCTTTTTTTCGGATGGCATTTGTCAGTTCAGTAGCAATCAAAACTGAAATCCGTTGATGTCTTCCGGATGGCGCCGGGCTCATGCAAAAAGGTAAACCATCAATGAGTTCCCAACGGTCTTTCCAGTGGGCCCATTCTTCAACGGTGTAGTGCTCGGTGTATTTT
>DAIOVD010000029.1:28838-30356 GCA_036759185.1 Catalimonadaceae bacterium
AGAGTGCAACTGGTTGTTTTCGACTGTTATGTAGCGTTGTTCGCCTTTGCTGTTTTCATAAACGCCTGTGTAACCTTGCAAAACCAGAGGTTCTACTTTGATTTCTTTAGGCTCATAGGGTTTCCCAATAGTAAGCGCCGCCATTTTTGCTGTTACATCGGCAGGTGAATGACACATGCAATTGGAGAAAACCGCCACAAACACATCCTCTTTCGGCAGATACATGGAATGAGTAAGAAAGCCATTGATGCCACCGCCGTGCTCTATCGTCGGACTGCCCTGAACGTTCTGAAAACCAAATCCGTAGCCATAAGGATGAGAGGTGCCGTCTGTAAGTTTGACGGGTTTGAAGGCTTTTTCAAGGGTTTCCTTTTTCACCAGTTTGCCGCCGTGCAAGGCCTGGTGCCATTTGAACAAATCGCCCACCGTCGACTGAATGGAACCGGCGGCATATGGGATAGTCATGCTCATGACATGTGCATTGACAATGCCAAGAGAATCGTCCTCATCGTATGCTCCGGCCCGGTTTTTTATGATTTTCTTGTCACTGCCATAAAGAGAATTGGTCATCCCCAATGGTTTGAAAAACTGGGTCTCAATATAATCCGGGTACGATTTGCCTGATGCCTTTTCAATGATGTAGCCCAGCAGAAAATACCCCGAATTGTTGTAGTGCCATTGGGTGCCGGGAGCAAACTCCATGGGTTGGTTCTTGAAAAAGTCAATCACCTGGGTTGGGTTCAGGTCCAGCGAGATCTTTTCCTCAAAATCTTTCATTCCGGTGTAGCTCTGAATGCCGGAGGTATGGGTGAGCAAATGCTCGATGGTGATGGTGTGTCCGTGCGTCGGGTAGTCGGGAATAAACTTGGTGATGTCGTCCTGAAGGCTGAGTTTGCCTTGTTCCATCAGCTGCAAAATGGCAACAGCAGTGAACTGCTTGGTGATGGATCCGATACGGAAGATGTTGTCCACCTGCATGGGAATGTTGAATTCGAGGTTGGCCATTCCAAATGCTTTGTGGTAGATTATCTGTCCTTTTCGGGCAACCAGGGCAGTAGCTCCGGGTTCTCCTGGTTTGAAATCTTCGGTCAGTAATTTATCGAAACCGGCTTTGAGTGCGGCGTCGGTTTGCTGACCGAATGCAGATGAAAACCAAAGGCAGGCGATGAAAAGGAGGACGATATTTTTCATTGGGATGAACAGTTTTTGATTGGCGCAAAATAGGGGATTCTGAATTTTATGACGAGGGATTTCATTGAGAAGGCAAAACGCTTTTCCAGATGAATTTCAACGGTTTCGTCATGGAATTCAATCAAAGAGGAAGTTTTGCCATTCGGTTGATATGCCAACCATAGAACTTGCCGAAAATCTTCGTAGCGAATCACTTTGTTATACGTACCTGTTTTTCTATTTTTGAGCACTAAATTTAAACTAACAAACTATGACAGCTATTGAACTTAGGGTATATGAAATTTTCAAAACCAAGCTTGGCGAAAAGGAAGCCGAGACTGTGATGGA
>DAIOVD010000030.1:0-28276 GCA_036759185.1 Catalimonadaceae bacterium
ATGAATGGAATGCAGGGGCAATGATTAGGTGGTCATGGTTATTGGTTGTGGCTGCTTTTTTTGGGCAACAGACTGTTTCAATTATAAGTTATAAATGATGAATTATGAATGGAATGCAGGGACGCACAAGGGTTTGAGGGCACTTTAACTTTTAACCTTTCATTCGTTTTGAGCCTCCGGCTTCCTTTGAGTTTTGACCTTTGACTCCAGGACCTTCAGATGTTATCAATTCTGCCCTACCTGAATACTAAATACTGACTACTGATTACTGATTCCTCAAATCTTCATTTCCCCTCGAATCGCCCTGCATTCCACCATTTATAATTCATCATTCATCATTCATCATTTTTTTTTCTCTCCTCAGGCAACCCCCAACCCGTTGTTTTGCATCTTGTCATCAGAAACCAGAAACAACCGTGAATCTTAGCTTTTCCATACAGGACAAGAACCTCATCGAAGGACTTCGGAGTCAGGACCGGAAGGCGCAGCAATGGTTGTTTCAGAAACTGAACCGTAAAATGTTTGCTCTCTGTAACCGATACATCGCCGATCCATACCAGGCCGAAGATGTGATGATGGGGGGATTCATGATTGTGTTTTCCAAAACCGATCAGTTCAGCGGGGAAGGAAACCTGGAAGGATGGATCCGCCGGATTATGGTGACCCAGAGTCTGCAGTTTCTCCGCAAATCCAAAACCATGGAGGTCGTCCGCTACGATGGCGACGAGGAAGTGGTGGAAGAAAACAGCACCGCCTTCACGGCCAATCTGGATTACGAAGTGTTGCTTCGGCTGGTTCAGCAGCTGCCGATGGGCTACCGGATGGTGTTCAACCTGTTCGCCATCGAGGGATACAGCCATCCGGAAATCAGCGAGATGCTGTCCATTTCAGAAGGCGCTTCCAAATCGCAACTCTTTAAAGCCCGTGCCCTGCTTCAAACCTGGGTATTGGATCTGCAAAAAACGAAACTGAATCAAAAAAACTAAGCCATGGAAACGAAAGGACAACATTCATTGGACGACCTGTTCCGCCGGGGTTTTGAGAACGAAGAATCCACTCCACCCAGTGCCGCCTGGGCGCAGATGGAATCACTGCTCGATGCACAGCAATCGGGTGGGGAAGACAAAAAGAATCGTCGTGTTGTCGCCTGGTACTGGGCAGCCGCAGCTGTGGTCCTGCCTTTTTTGCTCGCTGGTTTCTGGTGGCTCAAATCCGGAAACGGTGAATCGCAACTGGCACAATCGTCGATTCCGTCAGTTGTAGAGCAGCCGAAAGTGGAAACAACGGCTGCTGCTTCTTCAAATGAGAAAACAGCGTCACCGGCACAGAAAACCGGGGCTGTCGTTCGGAACGACGGGTTCGAAAACGAAAAGCCGGTCACTGCAAACAGAAAGGTGGCGACTGCTTCCACTCCGAAAGCCGGGACTCAATCGATTGCCGGAAAAACAAGGGAATTCGCACCTTCTGAAAAAGGACAGGTTGCAGACAACCGGAAGGTAAACGCACCCGTTTCTCAGCCAAATGCACCCGTCGTTTCTTCGCAGGAAGTGGCGGTCGAGAAGGTGGATCCACCGAAATCAATGGTTGAGAATGAAGTCGCTCAGACATCCGCACAACCAAAGGAAGAAGACGGAAATGAGATTGCCAGCATCGAATACCGGTCTTCTGCCAAAGCCATCGAAGGTACAGAAATTGCCGAAGTGGAGTGGAAAAAAGAAAGCCGGCCCAAACGCAGCATCGCGGAACAGATTGCCCGGATCAAAGCCGGAGATATTGGAAAACTTCCTACGCTGGCCGATGCCAGAGAAAACCTCGCAGACTTCCTCGGAATCAAATAATCTGGCGCTGTTGACGCCACTATAAACATCATTCAAATTCTAACCATTCAATCTTTTAAAATTATGAAACGACTTGTTTCCAGCATCCTTATGGCCAATATTTTCGTCAGCCTCTGGGCGGTGAAAGCCAAAGCCGACGTCCTTCCACACAACGAAGGCGACACTGTAATTGTGAAACTGAAAAACAAAAACAAGGTGATGATCATCACCGACAAGGAAAAAGACCTCAGGTCCTTGCGGATGGTGGATGTGAACCAGATCATTTCCGACATTGACTCTGCCTTCCGATCCGATGCCAATGGCAATGCCGGCGGAGACGTGGTGATCAGCCTGGGAAAACGCGATTCTCTCCTCGTGATCAAGCGGATTTCCGGTGACAATAACAGAAAGAACTACCGGGCTGTGGTTGAAATCCGGGATGAGAACGACACATCAAAGGGTAAAACAAAGTATTACCACAAACGGAAGTGGTATCACTACAACAACGACAACGATGCCTTTGAAATCGACCTGGGCTGGAACAACTATCTGGAGGACGGGGCCTTGCCAGGAGATAACAATAAGCCTTATGGACTCCGTCCTTTTAACTCGAATGTGGTGGCGTTCCGGGCAATGAAAACACTCCTGAAGAAAAAGGACGGTCCGTTTTCACTTACGGGCGGACTCGAACTGGCGGTGAACAACTACAAATTCGAAAACGAGGTCATCATCCGTAAAAGCAGTGAATCGGTCACCTTTGAGCCGTTCCCGGCCGATCAGAAAATGATCAAATCGAAACTCGCGATTACCTGGCTCAACATTCCGCTGATGGTGCATTACCGTCCGAGGAAGTCCAATTTCCATCTGGCTGTTGGTGGTTATGCGGGATACCGTCTTGGAAGCCACAGCAAAATCAAATACGAGGAAAACGGTTCGGATCGCAAAGACAAAGTGCACACCAATTTTTACCTGAACAGTCTTCAGTACGGTGCCCGTCTTCAGATTGGTTTCCACGATGTGGATCTTTTTGTGACCTACAATTTCAACGAGCTGTTCTCTAAAAACAGAGGTCCGGCCTTAACACCTGTTTCGTTTGGGTTTACGTTGTAAAAAACGGCATCAAAAATCTTTCAGGACCCTCATTCATTTCGGTACTTCCCCGTTAAAATCAAAAAAGCCATCTTTTCGGATGGCTTTTTTTTACAAGAATAAATTTTAAAAATGAAAAAACCTATGTGTTTCTATGTTTCTATGTGGTTTTAAAAGAGTCAGTTAACCACGACCTGTCCCAATGAAGTCGGGATAGCACATAGGAAATACACATATAGTTAATTGTGTTACCCGGTGATTAAATCGAATACTAGTTGACTTTTAGTACAGTCGTATTCTGATTCTTTATTTAAGAGATCAATCGTCTTCCCCATTCAGCAACCAGATTGAATGATCCGAAATGCCGATTCGCCCTTCTTTGTATAAAGCGCCCACTGCTTTTTTGAATGTCTTTTTGCTCATGTTCAGTTCAGAATAAATGAGCTCAGCGGGTGATTTGTCCCCCAGACTGATCCGTCCGTTGGCGTTTTCAATGAACATCAGCAGGTCATCCGCCGCCGAATCGACTTCCCCGTAACCCGGTCGTTGCAACAGAATGTCGATTTTTCCGTCTTCCCGCACCTTGTTCACAAAGGCTTTGAGTTTCTGTCCGGTCCGGAGTGGTTTGAAGGTCTGGTTGGCGTACACAATCCCGAGGTAGTATTTATCAATCAGCACGCTGTAGCCGAGTTCAACGGGTTCCATCACGAGGATTTCCACCTCTTTGCTTCGGAAATATTCCTCACCGGCAGGAAGGGTGTTTTTCTTCCACTTCATACTGCCCATGAGCCGGTTGGTTTTCTCATCCAGCAACAACCGCACAGGCATCACCATATCGACTCTTGGTAATCCCAACACATGAGACAGCGGACAGAAAAGTTGCTTCTCGAGTCCCCAGTCAAAGAAAAAACCAATATTGGTTTCCGCTGCCACCCGAAGGAATTCCACATCATTGATCAGAATGTCCGGCATTTTCATGCTGCCCCACCAGCGACCTTCGGCATCGCGAAGCCACAGAAAAACTTTTTCGGTCTTTCCTTCTGAAAACGGGTATTTCAGGTCGGGTTTGGTGTAAATTTCGACAGGCTCTTCGCCCAGAGTTTCCAGAACCAGTCCATCGGTATCGATGCGGACCATCCGGCATGTGTAAATATTTCCTGGTTCCATCGTTATGGTTTGAGGGGAATGGTTTGTGGTTTGCCTGTGCAGCCGTTGGGTTCCATTATGTGGAGCAGGCTGGTTAGGGTAGGGGCAATGTCCTGAATCTGAATCGGATTCATTGTTTCACCTGGTTTGATTTTCCAACCCATCCAAAGACAGGGGACGTGAGAATCGTAGCTGTACGGTGATCCATGACTTGTTCCTTTGTCGCTTCCGGATTCCAGAATTCCAGGCCCGAGGATGATTTGAATATCACCTGACCGTCCTTTGAAATAGCCGGCTTCGTATTTATTGAGAAACGGTGGTTCCGGAAACGGACGGCTTCCTTCGTATGCAAAGGCTTTGCGCACATTGGGTTGCTTTTCCAGCCAATGAATAATGGATTGAATTACATCTTTCCGGTTGAGGTGAAGGGCCGTAATGATACTGTCATTCAGTGATATCTGTTCATTGATAAACGACGAAATGAGTCCGGCAGATCCAAAGGTTTTTTGCGAGAAGGATTTCAGACTATCGCCTACAATACGGGTACGGAACAGGTCTGAAGGCATTTTGTGTGATCGAAGAAAGGCAGGTACTTCAAGGATGCCGTGATCCGCTGTGAGAAAGCATAGATAGTTTCCGGCACCGACTTCTTTATCCAGAGTTTTGAAAAGAGCTTCCAGGTTTCGGTCCAGCCGAAGATAGGTGTCTTCGGTTTCGATGCCAAACGGACCATAATCATGGCCCACCACATCGGTACAGGAAAAACTCACCGACAGAAAATCCATGTCGTTGTCCTTTCCCAGTTGTTCTTCTTTCAGCAGCCTTGTTGCCGCAAGGAGTGTAATGTCGTTTCCAAATGGTGAATTGAAGACAATGTTGTAATCCGAGGTACCGTCCTCTGACAGACGATACGGAAAAACAGGAGGTTTTAATTTGAGGATGGATTTCTCCCAAACTGCCAGATCCTCTGAGCTGGCTTCGTACTGGTTCAATGGAAGGAGAGGTTTCCAGACGGTATCTTTATAACTTCTGGCGATTCCGGATTGATTAAATGCCTCGAGCCAGGACGGGAGTTTTCCGTTGAGGTCTTTATACCAATTGCTTGAAACAAAATTTCCGGAGGCAAAATCAAACCAGAAGGCAGCATTGGCGCTGTGTCCGGCTGGAAGGATGGACCCGCGGTCTTTCATCGAAATTCCGAACGATTTCCCCCGGAAGTTGGTGGCCAGACGGATCTGGTCACCAATGGTGTAGGACTGCAGATTTCGGGGCGACATTTTACCGGCTCTGGAGCTGGTTCCGATTCCTTTGGCGGTGTCATCCTGTGTGCAATAGACCTGTCTTTTTTGCGCACCTTCGTACCAGTCGTTGCCTGCAATTCCATGGACCGCCGGTGTAGTTCCGGTGTAAATAGATGCGTGTCCCGGAGCCGTTTTGGTGGGGAAATACGAGTATTGGCAGTTGGCAAATGAGTATCCGTCCTTCAGAAGGCGGTTGAAGCCACCTATTCCATAGCGATTCTGGTAGCGGAACAGAAAGTCGTACCGCATCTGGTCTACCACAATCCCGACCACAAGCTTTGGCCGGTCGGTTGACTGTGGAAGGGCTTTGGCCGGCATCTTCTGTGCCGAAGATGAACCAGACAATACGAAAAAGAAGAGGGGTAAAACGAGGAATTTCACGGGCCGCAATTTGCGGGTTTTTCGTGGAAAGCCTTCTACCGCCTGGATTGGTTTCCATCTATTTCTCGAATTGGTTCCGTTTATTTCAACAGGCTGCCTATTTTTGCCGATCGTATGAATGATGATTCGCAGACGGATAGCAGGAAGGCACTCGCAGAAATTCTGGCGTTGATTGGCCTTAGTCTGATCGGAATCATTGTGTTCTCTGCCATAGGGCTGGGCGTGGCCAAACTCATTCTGGATGCACCCATGGAGCAGATTCAGGAAATGATGTCGCTCGAAAAGCATGGTCCCAAAGGCCGGATCGCACTTTTGATTTTACAGGGTATTATTTCACTGGGCAGTTTTGTAGCGATGCCGGCATTGGTCCGGTTCTTTTTTCCAAATTCACAATTCAGCAAAGCGAAGTCTCTGGTTCCGAATTTTACATTAATGCTTTTGGTTTCCGGACTTGGGATGCTGATGATGCCCGTAAATGGCTGGTTGTCTGTCTGGAATCAACGGATTCAGATGCCGTCATTTTTACAGGAGTTTCAAAACTGGGCCATGGCCAAAGAACAGGAGATGGAAAAACTAACCCTGTTCCTGGTCGATTTTCAATCACCATTGGAACTCATACTGGGCTTTATAGTTATTTCACTGATCGCCGGTTTGTCGGAGGAGTTTTTCTTCCGGAAAATGCTCCAACCCCGGATGATGGGGCTTACAGGCAATATTCATGTGGCCATCTGGTTTACCGCATTCATTTTTTCTGCAATTCATATGCAGTTTTACGGACTCATTCCCCGGATGGCATTGGGTGCCTTGTTTGGCTACTATTATTATTGGACCGGCAATATTTGGGTTCCGGTATTTGCCCACAGTTTTAATAATGGCGTTACTCTCATTGGTATGTATCTCTACCAGCAGGAAATCAGCCCGCTGAATGTGGACGATCCGAAGCAGATTCCCACCTATCTGGGCGCTGTAGCGGCAGGTCTCACCTGGAGCCTTGCCAGTATGGTGAAAGACGAAGCTGATAAAATCAATGCCCGCCGGAAAGCCCGTCTGGCAGATCAAATAAACACCACACCTGTTAACCTGGATCTGATGTAATGGCAAATCCTATCGCTTCCTTGTCCAATCTTCAGCAGCGGGTAATTGTGGCTGTGCTCGGAATCGCTCTTTTCATGGGCATGCTCTTTTCCGGGACCGAAGCCACATTTGGATTGTTTGCCATCATTCTGGCTCTGAGCCTGTATGAATTTTATTCTCTTTCCCCATTCAAAACACCCTTTAGCTGGAAACTGCTGGGATTACTGACGGGGCTTCTCATTTTCTGTGTGTTGATTCTAAATTCGGTGGGAGATGAAGCGGTACCATCAAGGATGCTGTTTTTCATTCCTCCGATTCTGTTTATTCCACTGGTATTCAGCAAATCGACCCAACCTTTTCAAATGATCGCCTGGCTGGTGCTTGGCTGGTTTTACCTCATTACCCCCTGGATCTGTATGCTGCTCATTCCAATGGAACTGGAATACAGTCCGCAGGTGTTTCTGGGTTTGTTTGGATTGCTCTGGATGGCAGATTCCGGTGCTTATTTTGCTGGTAAGAATCTGGGTAAAACCAAGCTTCTGCCACGGGTTTCCCCAAAGAAATCATGGGAAGGACTTGGCGGAGGATTACTGGCCTCGCTTATTCTGGCGTATGTTCTGGGCGAATACCAGATTGGGTTTTCTCAGAATCAGTGGCTGGTGCTGGCGGTTTCGACCACCATTTTCGGAACACTTGGTGATCTGGCTGAATCGGCTCTCAAACGCAGTCTCGACCTGAAAGATTCCGGTACCATCCTTCCAGGCCACGGTGGAATTCTGGACCGGTTCGACGGCCTTTTTATCGCAGCCCCGGTCAATCTGTTAATTGTCACGTTTCTATTCTGATCCCATGTTGTCTGATAAAAGTTGTTGGTTTGAAAACTGGTTTGATTCGGAATACTATCATCTTCTGTACAACAACCGCGATTTCTCGGAAGCAGAGCTGTTTATCCGGAATCTGGTCTCTTTTCTGAATCTTCGTCCGGAAGAAACCATTTTAGATCTGGCCTGTGGCAAAGGCAGGCACTCCATTTTTTTGAACTCTCTCGGCTATTCAGTGGTGGGAGTCGATTTGTCTGAGAACTCCATCCGTCAGGCCTCTGCGTTTGAAAACGACCGGCTTCATTTTAAAACCGGTGATATGCGGGAATCACAGGGAAACGAAGAATTCGATCTGGTGGTGAACCTGTTTACATCGTTTGGTTATTTTGAATCGGAAGAGGAAAACATCCGGACACTGCAGGCAATTCACAAAGCACTAAAACCGGGAGGCCGTCTGGTCATTGATTTTATGAACTCCGCACGGATGGTCCGGAATCTCGTTCCCCAGGCCACCATCAACAGGGGCACGGTATCGTTTGATATCCGTAAATCTGTTGAGAATCAAATCATCAGAAAGGAAATTCACTTTGAAGACAAAGGCAGGAGCTGGTTTTTTGAGGAACGGGTTCAAGCGATCACCAAAGACGATTTTCTCCGTTATTTCGAAATGACCGGATTTGAATTTGTTCATTTGTCAGGCAATTATGCACTGGGTCAATACGACGAGAATCAGTCGGATCGAATGATTTTTATTGCCCGAAAACCAGAAAACACGTAGTTGAATTTTAGTACAAATACAATCATCATTACCTAATTAAACTTTTTATGTCGCAACCAAAAATCCGGAAAGAAGATGCCCTGCGGTACCATTCTGCAGAGCCGGCCGGAAAAATTGAAGTAACCCCAACCAAACCCCTCACCACCCAACGCGACCTCGCTCTGGCTTATTCGCCGGGTGTGGCCGAACCTTGTCTGGCCATTCAGGAAACACCGGAAGATGTCTACAAATACACCGCTAAGGGAAATCTCGTGGGTGTGATTTCAAATGGAACCGCAGTATTGGGTTTGGGCAACATTGGTGCCCTTGCTTCCAAGCCGGTGATGGAAGGAAAAGGTGTATTGTTCAAGAAATTTGCCGGTATCGATGTGTTTGATATCGAAGTGGATTGCACCGATCCGGATGAGTTTATCCGCATTGTTCAGAGTCTGGAGCCAACGTTTGGAGGAATTAATCTGGAGGATATAAAGGCACCCGAAAGCTTTAAGATCGAAACCGAACTGAAAGCGAAATGCAAAATTCCCATTATGCACGACGATCAGCATGGTACCGCCATTATTTCGGCAGCCGCTCTTTTGAATGCATTGGAAATCACCGGGCGAAAAATTGAAGAAGCCTATATGGTGGTTTTGGGTGCCGGAACTGCAGCCATTGCCTGTACCAAATTCTACATCAGCCTGGGATTCAATCCGAAGAATGTTGTCATGGTCGACAAGCATGGTGTGATCCGGACTGATTCAGTTATCGAAAAGGGAGATCCAAAATTTGAGTTTGCCACGGATAAAAACCTGCACACCCTCGATGATGCCATTCAGGGAGCGGATGTATTTCTGGGTTTATCAGCGGCCAATCTTCTCACCGCCGATCAGCTGAAGAAAATGGCTCCCGATCCGATCGTTTTCGCTCTCGCTAATCCCAATCCGGAAATTGATTACGAACTGGCCATGGCCACCCGTGACGACATCATCATGGCAACCGGCCGGTCGGATTACCCCAATCAGGTGAACAACGTTCTGGGCTTTCCTTACATATTCAGAGGTGCTTTGGATGTTCGTGCCTTCGCCATCAATGAAGAAATGAAACTGGCAGCCACGTTTGCATTGGCAGCCCTGGCAAAAGAGCCCGTTCCGGATACCGTTTTCCGGGCGTACAGCAATAAGAAACTTGCCTTCGGTCGGGAATATCTCATTCCGAAACCATTGGATCCACGGCTGATCACCACTATTGCACCGGCTGTGGCAAAAGCAGCCATGGATTCGGGTGTGGCAAGGATGCACATCACCAACTGGGAGCAATACGAAATCGATCTGCTCAACCGGGTTGGTATGGGCCAGAAGCTGATGACCAAGGTGGTGACCCGTGCGAAAAATGGTCCAAAACGTGTGATTTTCGCTGAAGCCGACCACTACAAAGTGTTGAAGGCAGCTCAGATTATTCAGGATGAAAAATTGGGAACCGCCATTCTTCTGGGTAACAAAGCCAAAATTCAGCAGCTCATTGAAGAAAACAGTCTGGATCTGGGGAATGTTCTCATTCTCGATCCAAGAGAAGAAACCGAGGCAGCTGAACGTTACGCCGAAGTACTTTATCAGAAAAGGAAACGAAAGGGTATGACCAAATATGATGCCCTTAAAGCCGTAATGGACCGGAACTATTTTGGTGCCGGTATGCTCAATGAGAATGCGGGTGATGTGCTGATTTCAGGGCTTACTAAGGATTACGCTCAGACCATCAAACCAGCACTTCGTGTGATCGGTGTGGCTGAAGGAGCCAGTAAAGTGGCGGGGATGTACATCATGAACACCAAGAAGGAAACCTACTTTTTTGCAGATACCACTGTCAATGTGAACCCATCTGCTCAGGATCTGGTTGAAATCATTGGTATGACCGCAGAGAAGGTTCGGTTCTTTGGAGAAACACCCCGGATTGCCCTTCTTTCTTATTCCAACTTTGGATCGAATCGTGACGAAGAATCGATGAAAACGGCAGAGGCAGTCCGTCTGGCAAAACAGAAGTGGCCTGATCTGATCATTGACGGCGAATTGCAGGCCAACATTGCCCTCAATCCGGCTTTGATGAAAGAGCACTATCCGTTTTCAGAACTGGCGGAAAGAGGTGCCAATACCCTTATTTTCCCCAACCTGGCTTCCGGAAACATCGCCTACAAGCTACTTCAGGAAATTGGGGGTGCTGAAGCCATTGGTCCGGTTTTGATGGGAATGCGGAAACCAGTGCATATTCTCCAGTTGGGAAGTTCCGTCCGGGAAATCGTGAACATGGTCGCCATCGGTATTGCCGATGCCCAGTTGGTCAACGGAAACCGGTAAATTCTGTTCATTGATTCTGAATTTCATTCGCCAGACTCAAACCCATTGAAATTGAAAGCCACTCTGAAGTTTTTTACATCTGTATTTTTCTTCTGGGTGGCTTTTTTCATGGCTTTCCGGATCGTGTTTCTGGTTTATCATTCGGCTGTTTTCTCCCGGTTTTCATTCGGGGAAGAATTGGATGCTTTGTGGCATGGACTCTACATGGACGCTTCCATGGCAGGTTATGCATCGGTGATCCCGTTTCTTTTCTGGACTTTCGGTTGGCTGATTCCCGCAAAAACATGGCGTAGAATTCTCAATGGTTACGGCCTGCTCCTTCTGATATTTTTCTCCTTTGTGCTGAGTGCCGACCTGGAGATATTCGCCAACTGGGGGCATCGGGTCGATTCTGCGGTTCTGCCTTATCTGCAATATCCCGAAGAGGCGTTTGCATCAGCTTATTCTTCTCCATTATTCCTTTTAGGGGGCATTTTTCTGGCGGTCACGATTGGTTTTTCATGGGCCGGGCAAAAACTGACGGTATCTATATCGTTTCCGGAAAACAACCGGATTCCACTTCATCTCTCCGGTATTTTAATGGGAGCGGTACTGATTCTTCCCATAAGGGGCGGTGTGCAACTGGCACCAATGAACCAAAGCTCGGTATGGTTTTCTCAGGAACGGCTCCTGAACCAGGCCGCTGAAAACGGCATCTGGGTTCTGATTCAATCTCTTTTTGAAGGAGGAAATGAAGCCATTGCCCAGGAGTATGTCCGTGCTGATCCAGAGGATGTGTTGAAATTTATGGGCAGTATTTCTGTTCCGGACGGAGCATCGGTTCAGGTGGTCCAATCGACCAAACCCAATGTTATCCTCATTGTCTGGGAAAGTCTGACAGCCAAAGTTGTAGGCTCACTTCAGGGAAGTCATCCTTCCACACCCAATCTCGATCAACTGGGAAAGGACGGCATACTATTTACGAACTTGTACGCAAACGGAGACCGGAGTGACAAAGGGCTGGCGGCGATTCTGGCATCTGTTCCGGCTTTGGGAAAAATCAGTATCATGGCACATCCAAACCTGACAGCCAGGCTTACGTTTCTCAATAAAGCCCTCGAGAAAAACGGATATCAATCGGCATTTCTTTATGGAGGCGAGTTGGAATTTGCCAACATGAAGAGTTTTATGCTGAATGCAGGTTTTCAAAAGTTGATTGGTAAGCAGGAATTTCCATCCTCCAGCTATAATTCCAAATGGGGGGCGCACGACGAGGTTTTGTTTGACCGCCAACTGTCTGAAGCAGATAAGGCAAAGTCTCCTTTTTTCCATACCATGTTTACATTGAGCAGTCATGAGCCGTTTGAAGTGCCGGGAGTGACCAATAAGGTGGGTGAACCTGTTGATTCTTTATTTTGCAGAGCTCACCGGTACACAGACAGATGCCTGGGGAAATGGATTCAGAAAGCGTCTGGAAAACCATGGTGGAACAATACTCTGGTGGTGATTGTAGCCGATCATGGACATGCTCATCCCGGCCAATCAGGTGAGGCAGATACGTTGAAATACAAAATTCCTATGGTTTGGTATGGCCCTGCGGTTTCCTGTAAAGGAATGAAGGTGAACGTGCTTGGTTCCCAAACTGATCTGTTCAAAACGATGATGACGCAACTACACGATTCGGCTTCCGCACCAGCTCATTCTCATAATCTTTTTGCGAATCCTCCTCATCCATTTGCGTTTTACAGTTTTCGGAATGGAAGTGTCATTCTTCAGGACGGGAAACTGAACCAGGTGCTGGATCCTTCAACTTCAGCCGGACCGGCTTCCTGGTACCGTCAGTGGGTATTCGATTCTTTTTATCGGAATGCTTCCCTTCAAAAAGCGAAATAGCTTTCTGAATACTGATTCGACATACGGTGTTTGAACAGTCTTTCTCCCTTTACTATGATTCTGATTTGCCGGTATTTGAATCCGGAGTGGCCTCCTGTTTGTAAAACAGGTTGATCAGAACGATGAACAGAAAAATCCCGAACTGACGTTCCAGCAGACTCTCTGTGAGCATGGAAATAAAGAATACCATGGTCAGCAGAAAAAGGGGAAGGTTGCGGTTTTTCCATGATTGCAGGAAAAGAAGCAGGAACAGGCTGAGCAAAAGCAGTAGCCCACCAATTCCCAATGTACACGCCGTCTGTAAGAACTGATTGTGCGAATTGAAGCGGTTTTCAACCCCGCTTTGGAATCCGTTGGCCTCATATACTGCGACCAGTTCTTTTTTGTAGTCGCCGGCACCGGTTCCGGTTAGGGGGGATTTCAGGAAGCAATCGATCGAGTTTTTCCATTTTTCAATTCGAAGGGCACTGCTGCCCCACTGGTTGGTTTTGTAATCTGATTGGATTTCCAGCATCTCAGAGAAGCGGGAATTGTTGATCCGGTTCATGGAAATCAACGCCATCGCCACCACCACGATTCCGGTAAATACAGAGGCAACCATCAGCACTTTTTTTGACTGCTTCGCAATCTGAAAAAGCATCATTATTAAAACAAGCGAAAAAGCAATGAATCCCGTCCTTGATGAAAGCATCACAATCATCACAAAGAATACAAATGGAACCAATAGTTTCCACCATTGAATGGGTTGCTGATACAGGTAGTTGATGAACCAGGCCAGGAATCCGGTTATGATAAACAGGCTCAGGTAAATGGGTTGAACGCCAGATGCTTTGGCTAGATTTTCATAGGAAAATAACCAGTGCGCATCATAGTAAATTCCGGGATCTGCCATTTCCCAGTAATAGAAAACACTAGTGACACATATCAGAATAACAGCCAGGCTTGCGGCCCAGATACAATCCATCATCCGGCGAAATGCCCTGGTGGAAGTGTAACTGCTGAACGCGATTGGTGCGAGTAGGAATGGGAGTTTGCTGATTACTTCATTCCAGCCGGTTTTCTGATCTGTTGTCCAGAACATAGAAACGGCAGTTAGGGTGAAGAGAAGAATCTGAACAAGATAAAAAGGTTGTTTCAGTTCTTGCCAGTAAGGTGTTTGTTTAGCTGTAATAAAAACTGCCCCGAGGAACAACACGAAACATGCTGAACTTATTCCGTGCGGTAAAAACAAACCGGCAACGAAAACAAGGAACGCAGCAGGGAGGATTTTTATTTCGAAGCGAGACATTCCTGAAATAGATTTTCGTACTGATCTGTGATGGTTTTGGGTGTGAAATATTGCATTATTTTCCGAAGGTTTTTTTTTCGGAACTCATTTTCTCTTGAAACCGGCTTCGAAAGGATCAAAGCAAGCTCTTCTGCATTTGAAAAATAAAGAGCATCTTCTCCCAGTATGGCTTCATTGAATTCGTTGTTGTGCGCAATGATAAATGTCTGGCAGGCCATTGCTTCCAGCAAAGATGGATTGGTGCCACCAACGCTGTGTCCGTGGAAATATAAGTGGGAAAAATGACGAAGGCTGTTGAGAATACCCATATTGTAAATGGCACCCATCCAGCGTATGTGGTGATGGTGTCCGTAGGTATTTTTCAGCCTTGTGCCAAAACCATTCTGGTAATTCCCGATCACAATCAATTCCTCCAAAAGGCCGGAAGCAATGTAACCCTGGATAATGGTTTCTATGTTGTTTTCCGGTTCCATCCGGGCTATGAGAAGGTTGTAAGTTCCAGGCTTAAGTTGGAATTGATACAGGTGTTCCTCATTGTAAGTTGTTGGAGGAGTGCACCCGTATGGAATATACACCGATTTTTTACCATAAGCCGATGCCAGGTAGGATTGAATGCCGATGGAGTCGGCTACCAGATAATCACTGGATTCGACAGCCCATTTCTCCGCCAGTTTCAGGAAGGCTTTGATGCGGTCAGAATACTTGCTTCGTTTCCATTCCATGCCGTCCATGTTGGTCACAATTACGGGTTTGCCAGGTAAAAACCACTTCCAGATGGAATTGCTGGTGTAACCTAATTGAAGCAAAATATCGAACCCACGTTTACGACTGTCTGCGACACAGAGGAAATCATACACGAACTGCCCGGCAGTGCCAATTCTGAACTCCGGATCGAAACAATGAACGATTTGAACGCCATGAAAACTCTTTTGCTGATACGGATGGTTGTGTGAATTGTAGACCCACACTTCATGTCCACGCACCACCAGATCCACTGCCAGTTGCTCAGCAAACTGCTCAAAGCCGCCGTAGTGATTGGGAATTCCCCGGGTACCCAAGATTCCTATTTTCATAGCTTTCCGGTAATCTGATTGGAAATTATTTTAGCGGAATCTCCCCAATTGAAACGATTCCTCAAGGTTTTTACCGCAGATTTTACCATCAGGTCTGTGGCTTTTTCCTCCATGAGAAAGTTCATACAATCGGCCAGAGCACCAGGGTCGCCATCCTTGAAAAGCAATCCATTTTTACCGTGATGAATAATCTCTTTGTTAGCATCCAGATCCGACACAATCACAGGTTTTCCGTAACTCATGCTCATAAGTAAAACTCCGCTCTGGAAAATTTTCCGGTACGGTAAGACCACACAATCACAAGCTTTAAAGAACAATTCCCGTTCTTCATTTTCAATATACCGGATGAACGTATGAACACGGTTGTTAAGGCCTAGTGATTCTATCTGTTGCTCATATACGGAAAAAGTATCGAGCCTTTCTTTTCCGGCAATGATCAGATGTCCTTTTCCAGTCTTTGCCATAGCCTCTATTAGAATATCCAGGCCTTTGACAGGTTTGATCTGTCCGAAAAACAGGAAATAAAATTCATCCGGTTCCAGACCAAGTTTTTCACGGGCTATCTTCCGGTTGATTTTCGGATCAGGTAAATCAAGAAAATGACCATGGTGAATCAACCTCACTTTGTTTGGGTTAATCCCTGTCAGATGACAAAACTGTGTCCGGCTGGTTTCATTCAGACAGTAAATCTCATCCGCCACAAACCGGAAAATCCACTTTTTTAACAGTAGGGAGTCATCCTGATCGAAACCTTCCACATCGTGGACAATCACATGGATTTCATTCCTAAGGAATTTAGCCCAGGTTATGGTGACGGTTTCTTTGAGAGAGGTTTTGAAAGAATGGAATAATATCCGGTTTTCGTCACGCTTCCAGGCACTGTACAACAGGATAAGGTGCCCCCTGAAATAGTCGGTGAATTTGTTTCTCTGTATTTGCTGGTTCGATTGGAATACGGATTCAACTGTCGGATCACCAGCTATTTCAAAATTGGAATATAACCTGCTTGTGAGACCCTGTTTTAGGAAAAACCTGTTCAATTGAAGTGAAAAGTAGTCCATTCCGGCATTTACACCCACCGGATCAGCAATCGCTATTTTCTTACCTTTTGGGTGTGGTCTGGTAATTTCAGATCCTGCATAAAGACAAACAGCCATCACACTGAGCAGATTAAAGGCGTTGTCGGAATAACAGCTCACAAATAATTGACTAAAAAGAAGAAGACCCAGCGTCCGGTTGGTTTTATAAAGCCCAATCAGAATCACAGACCAGCCTAAAATCCAGAAACTGGTGCCGAGAAGTCCCGTCTGACCGATGATGGCCCCAACATATGTATCGAAAATAAATGGTTCTGCTTTGTCATTGAAAATGAGGGCGACATTTCCGGTTTTCCCCAGGCCATGCCCGAAAAAGGACAGTGTCTTCAATGCATTTTCAAATCCTGTCTGGTGATTCCGGATTCCATCATGATAACCGGCTGCCACAAACACCAGTACCGGAACAAAGGCCAGTCCCACCAATTTTAGCCACCGGGGCAAAGGAAAATACAGGATGCCGGTCATGATCGCAAGTTGAAGCCATGCTCCTTTGCAAAAGGACAAAGCCAATGAAAGGAGAATCAAAATTGCCAGCAGCTCATCCCAGGCATTCTTTTTCTTTGGCAGGAATATAAACAGAGAGAAAACCAGAAAATGTCCCCAGTTGATGGGGTCGAAAAAGGTCGAAACCATCCGGGGAATTCCGCCAAAAACTGGCTCCAGCCATTGCGCCGGTATGCCAAATTCACTGATATCGGTACCCTTTGCTTCGAAATAAGTTTTGAGCCAGCCAACATAATGAGCAGGAAGCATATACAGAATTAATCCCGCCACAATAAAAAACCAAAGCCTTTGTTTCATGATGTGCCTGGATTTTGAAACATCGTTTGCACTCAGGCCCCACAAAGCACCCATCACCAGAAACAGAATTGGGATAAGAATCTGGCGAAGGCTGCCGGTTTTTGCCTGAAAGCCTGCATCTGAAAGCACGAAATCGACCAGACAAATTCCAATAAAGGGCAAAAATGCCAGCAGGATTACGGGCATTTTAAACGGACGACTCACAATCAGAAAAGTTGCCATGGCAAGCACCAGCAGGTCTTTTCCCATTAGAATTAGTCGTTGTTCCGGAAAAAGGTAAATCAGAAAAGCCAGCAAGGGCGTCACTGCACCCATCACGGTTATGAAATTAACCCAGTTCGATAGATTGGTTTTCTGTATGGAATCGGGTGTATCAGACATCAAGTGAATGGTAAATGTGCACGGTATTTTCCACAATTTTTTCCCATGTAAATGTAGATTGAACATGTGCCCTAAGTCGGGAAACTTCTGCCGTTCGCTCAGATTGTTTCAGCCCAAGAACCGATTCCAGCCCGGAAACAAGGTTGGTTTCGGTCACATACCGGCCATAGGAACCCAGAATCTCCGTCACCGTTATGTGAGGTTTTGAAACAACCAGAGTCCCAAATGCGGCTGCTTCCATATTCACCAGTGGTGCTACATCGGTGTCGCTGAAAAGCAGGTGGCATTGGGCAAACCGGTATAAAGCTTTCAGAGCGGCACTGTCTGGAGGTAATCCCTCAATCCAGAAAAACTGGCCGGGTTTTTTCCGGACCCATTCGCGTATTTCCTGAATATAGCCTTGCTCATATAAATCCGGAGGGCCGCATAAGACAAGTGGAATGCTGGTTTCAGAAAGTTTCCGTAAAACAGTCAGCTGACCTTTCAATGGAGTGACACGTCCCACCATTAATACATAGGGTCCTGATTGGCGGATCACTTCCGGCAAATCCTCCTGCTTTGGATCGGCTTCAAATGATGCCTGATCTACGCCTGTTCCCAGAACGGAAATATGGCTTTTAGCTATTCCGTAGGCATCCGACAAATACTGTTTTTCAGCATGAGTGTTGGCAATCAGGTGATCTGTATGGCAGAGAATTTCTTTCCTGATCCGAAGTGTGGTGGGAAACGGAAGGTACTGGTCAAGTTTTAGAAAGGCTTTGTATTTGAGCGTGTTGTTGGTTGGAAACAGAATCGGCGTTCCCACAACTTTGATGCCTTCCTTCATGGCATATTTGCCCCATTCGGCCAGCTGAACATTGGCACCGAAAAAATGAAGGATGTCGTATTTTGTTGGGTTGTTGAAATTGAAACGTTCCGCCTGAATACCATGATTTTTAAGAAGTTCAAGGTATTTGGTTGCATGAATTTCTCCTCCGCCCCGTTTCCAGAATGTGTGTGGATTGATCTGTAATATCCCAACCGTCGTCAATGTTTTTCCCGGAGAATAAAAAGGTAAAAGTATAGAAAAAGACCAAGATTCTGGACAGCCCATCCTGCTATATAGAGTTCAAAGATTCCGGTGAAACCCCATCTGGGCAATCCCCAGGTGAGCAGGATGACAGTGAGAATCTGACCCAGAATCTCAAAAACCAGAAACGCTGTTGTCTGTTTGAGCGCAACCAGATAATTGGTAAACAGCCAGGAAACCGCTTTGAGGAAATCTCCCAGAATCTGTAAAGCCAGAACAGATGAAATGGCCAGAAACTCATCGGAGAAAATCAGGGAAATGAACCAATCACGGAAAGGAAGCAGAAAAAGGGCTGTGAGGATAAAGACTCCTATTAAATACAGTAAACCATGGAGCAGTTCTTTCCGGATTTCGGAAGGCTGCACAAAGCGGGCAAACCTTGGAAGGAAGTATCCGGAAAAAAGAAAGGAAATGAAGAAAATATACAGGTTGCTGATCCGGTTTGTGGATTCCCAGAATCCGGAAGCCTGATCAGACAACACAGAAGAAATCTCATTCCGGCAGTAAATCTGTGTGAGTGCCACTGCAACTGTAGAAGCAATGGCCATGAGTGAATATTGACCCAACTGCTTCAGAACTGCCAGGTCCAGTTGCCATCGGGGGAAACGTAGAAGTTGGGCCACATCGTTCCGGAACACAAACAAAGTCAGCAGAAAGGAAATAATCTGAGTCAATGCCAATCCATACAATGCACCAGCTTCTTTAAAATAAAATGCGCAAACAAGGACCGTCACCAACAAACTTGCCGACTGCAGATTGGAAAGAAGCGAAATGCTTTTGTACCGTTGTTCAGCATTGAAAATCGCCGTCAGAATCTGAGTAACCGCAATACAGAAAGTCCCAAGACTTAGCACAGCCACGGGTAATTGGTAGACATCTGTGTGGAATAGCCAAATCGAAACGGGTCCGGAAAACAGAAGCAGGATCAGAGAAGCCAGACTACTGAGTAACAAACTGAGGCTGACTGAATTTTTTCGGATGGATTCCCGGTCAAACTCGTCAGGTCTGGCCCAGAATCGGGTGATGCCATTATGAATGGCGCCGGTCGAGATGTTTTGAATGAGAAGAATGAGGCTCTGAAATTGCCCGAACAGAAACAATCCCGCAGAGCCCAGCCACAGCACCAGAAATTTGCCTACTACCACATTCATCCCCAGACGGATTCCGGACAAAAGCGCCATGTAAAAACTGGCGGTGGCCATGTCTGATTTGGAGAAATTCCGGATTCGCTGAAGCAAAGGATAAAATGGAAGCAGAAGGTGCCTCCGCTGAGAATGAAGCCGCAAAACTAGAGAATTTCAGGGATACTAAATGTCCCCTGCCATAGGGAAGATATGGTATGAAAATTCATACTTCTTCACTTCGAATTTCGTGTTCTGAAAAGGAGGAATCAGGTTTTTGGTGAATAATATCCCGGCTGATACTTCCAAATCAAACCCTTTGACCAAATCATCCCTACATTTGCGGCCTAAATTTATCTGATTGGCATCATCGTTTTTATCCGGATTCATTGCGGGCCGGCTGCAGTTCCAGAAAGGCAGCTCGTTTTCGGCAACCGTGATCCGGATTTCGAAAATCTCGGTCGCCCTTGGAATTGCCATCCTTTATGTGTCGGTGGTGATATATGCCGGGTTTGAACAGGAGATTCAGAAACGAATGTTTTCGGTGGGAGGGCAGGTGAGTCTTCGCCAGTTTTCAACCGGAACCCTGTATGAAGAAGTTGCCCTCAATACCAACGATCCGTATCTTAAAACGCTCCGTCAGTTACCGGAAGTAGCCCATGTGCAGTCATTTGCTTTCAAGCCGGTTTTGGTGAGCAATGAAAAGGAGGTGGCCGGAATAGTCCTAAAAGGCATCAATCCGGATTTCAATCTGGCTGCCTTTCAGGGAAATGTGGACCGTCCGTTGAAAAACACCCCGAAAGAAGGCGAAATCTGGATCAGTCAGCGGCTGGCCCGTACCCTCGAACTGAAGCGGGGATCCGAAGTGGTCCTGTTTTTTATGCAGGAACCTCCCCGTTACCGAAAGATGAAAGTGACGGAAATTTACCAGACGGGACTGGAAGATGTGGATGAAACCATTGCCTTTGTTCAACTGGAATTAATACGGGAAATCAACAACTGGGAACCAGGAAAAGTCGGTGGCTTCGAGGTGTTTGTGAAGGATTTCCAACAGTTTGACTTCGCTCTGGATGCCATTGAAAAGATTATTCCATACAACATGGGAACCGAACCCATCACATTGGTGCAGGCTCAGTTGTTTGAATGGCTGGATGTGATTGGCCGCAATGTGCTTGTAATGTTTGTCCTGGTTGCCATGGTGGCCGGTTTCAACATGGCTGCAACACTTCTTATTATGGTGGTGGAACGCCGGAAAATGGTGGGTGTTCTCAAAGCCATGGGCGCCGATAACGGGTTGATCCGGAAGATTTTTATCCGGAACGGACTGAAAATCATGTTTCAGGGAATGCTCTGGGGAAATGCCATCGGACTGCTGCTGGCTTTTCTGCAGTTTCATTTTGAACTGATCCCTCTGGATGCTGAGAACTACTACCTATCGACGGTTCCAATTGCCTGGGACTGGATTTCGATCATCGGCATCAACATAGGTGTTCTATTTTTATCCTGGCTGGTTATCCTCATTCCGGTTCGAATGGTCAACCGGATTCAGCCAGCTGAGGCCGTGAAATAGAGGTTCATATTGAATCTGAATTAATTCGCCAGCGAGATCAGATCACCAAAAACACCGGCTGCTGTCACTTCAGCTCCGGCGCCTGGTCCTTGTATCACCATCGGTCTGGCCTGATAGCGGGCGGAATAAAAGGCTATGATGTTGTCGGCGCCGGATGAATTCCAGAACGGATGGTCCGGCCCTATTTTTTCCAGACGGATCCCGACGTGTCCGTTTTCCAGCTTGCAGATAAACTTGAGTTTCTGTCCTTCGGATTCTGCTTCGGTTACAAGGTTTTTAAAATAGGCATCTTCTTCTGTCAGACTTTCCAGAAACGCATCCACGGAGGGTGCGCTCAGGCATCTTTCCGGCAGGATGTTTTGCGTGTCCACATCGTCGGGCTCCAGTTCGAGTCCGCTTTCACGGGCCAGAATCAGGATCTTGCGGGCCATGTCTTTTCCGCTCAGATCGTCTCTCGGATCGGGCTCGGTGTAACCCAGGGCTTTGGCTTCGGCCACCACCTCACGGAAGGAAACTCCGGAATTGAACGTGTTGAAAATATAGGATAAGGTTCCCGACAACATCGCCTCAATCCGGTGAATCTGGTCGCCACTGTGGATCAGATTCTTTAATGTTTGAACCACCGGAAGACCTGCCCCGACGTTGGTTTCATATAGAAAACGGGTATTGCCTTTCAGGGCGCTGTCCTTCAGCTGTTTGTAAAATGAAAACAGTCCCGAATTGGCCAGCTTGTTGGGCGTGACAACCGCAATGCTTTTTTGCAGAAGCCCCGCATAATGCTTCATGCCTTCTGCTCCGGAAGTACAATCGACCAAAGCCGAATTGGGTAAATTCAGGTCCGGAATGTGTTGGCAGAATTGTGTGATATCCGATTCCCGTCCGAAGGAATTCAGTTGACTTTCCCATTCATTGAGCACGATTCCTTTTTCCGAAATCCACATTTTCCGGGAGTTCGCAATGCCGGTGACCACGATTTCCAGGTTGAGGTTTTCTTTCAGAAATTCCTGCTGATCGGCAATTTGGCGGAGAAAGGTTTTTCCGATCAGGCCAGGTCCCAGCAGAAAGACATGTAGTTTCTTCCTGTCCGATAAAAAGAAGGTCTGGTGAAGTGCATTCAGTGCTTTGGTGAGGTCTTTGGTCGGAATCACAACCGAAATATTGAGCTCTGAGCTGCCCTGAGCAGTAGCTCTCACGTTGATCCCGTTTCGTCCCAGTGCGCCAAAAACTTTGCCCGACACACCAGGTGTTTGCTTCATATTTTCACCCACAATCGCCAGAATCGAAACCTGCTCTTCGGCTTCAATCGGATCGACTAGTCCATTGCGGATTTCGTGATCAAACTCTGACTCAATCGCCGCTTTGGCCAGTCCGGCTTCTCCCGAACTCAACGCAAACGTGATCGAGTGTTCCGAACTCGCCTGTGTGATGAGGATGATGTTGATTTTTTCTTTGCCCAATGCCGAAAACAAGCGGCTCGCAAAACCGGCCATTCCAACCAAACCAGAACCCTGCACATTGATGAGGGTAATTTCTTTGATGGATGAAAGCCCGGTGATGGCATAGGCTCCGGAAGAAGACGTTTCTGTGATCAACGTTCCCGGATCCTGTGGATCAAATGTATTGAGAATGCGGATGGGAATTTTCTGATCAAATGCCGGCTGAAGGGTAGGAGGGTAGATCACCTTAGCCCCGAAATGAGAAAGCTCCATCGCTTCCTGATATGAAATTACCGGAATGGTAAAAGCTTGTGGAACCAACCTGGGATCGGCCGTCATCATGCCGTTTACATCGGTGTAAATCAGGATTTCTCCGGCTTGTAAACCAGCCGCCAGAATCGCCGCCGTAAAATCAGAGCCACCCCGACCGAGTGTGGTTGATTCTCCCTGTGGTGTACTGGCAATGAAACCCGTTGTCACCGCAACGCCTTTGTGTTGAGAAAAATGAGCTTGTATTTTTGGAAAGGTAGCCGTGTAATCCACCTGCGCCGCACCGAAGTTCCGGTTGGTTTCGATCACGTTGCGGGCATCGAGGTAATGTGATGGAATCCCGTTTAGTTCCAGTAATTCTTTTACGATGGTGGCCGAAAGTCGTTCGCCAAAACTCATCACCAGATCAAGACTGCGGGCTGAACATTCATGCAACAGGAAAATTCCATTCAGAATATCATCCAGTTCATTCACCAGACGAAGCACCTGTGCAATGATTCCGCTGCGGGTCTGAGCCGGAAACAAGGCTGAAACGGTGTCAACATGGCGGACTTCTACGTTTTTCAGCAACGACTGGTATTCTTCATTGCCACTTTCAGCCTGACGGGCCATTTCGATCAGTTGATTGGTGACGCCCGAAAAGGCCGAAACCACTACGGCAGCAACGGACTCATTTGTCTGACGTTGCGAAACAATCGCCGAAAGCGCTTTCAATGCTTCCGGACTCCCAACCGATGTGCCACCAAATTTCAGAATGTTCATAGGGTGGCAAAGGTCAGGCATTTGCCCGAAAAAGCAAGGACGGAACCCTGTTCCCCCGCAATTTATCTAGTAGATGAATAGAGAATAGCCGGCGTGATGGAAAGAAGGAATCTTTCTTTCGGCTTAGATGCGCTCAAGCACCTGTTCAATCGCCTTTTTCATGGCTTCTTCTGGTCGATGCGAAAACACATCGTGTACCCGGTTGGCCACAATCACGTTTACCGACAGCATTTTATGACCCAGCAAAGAGGCCATGGCATAATAACCTGCCGTTTCCATTTCGAAATTGGTGAGCGAAATCTGACCGTGCTGAAAGCCGATGTACTGTGAAAGCAGGTCGCCCTGGACTGGCGATAAACGCACCGTCCTTCCCTGCGGTGCATAAAATCCAGGGCAGGTAAGGGTGATTCCACGGATCATACTGTCGCCCACATTCTGGAGCAGGTCCGAATCAGCATAGGTAATATAGGGTGCGAAAGGCAGCGAAATATGGTCCTGCAGTTCACTGGCCAGCATTTTATCCTGACGGGACTGAGGGAAATTGTAAAAGCACATGAGCGTATCCAGTCCGATTCCCATGGCCGAAACCACAATCGAATCGACGGGAACAGAAGCTTTCAGACTTCCGGAAGTGCCAACACGCACAATTTCCAGTGACCGGGTTTGTTTACGGACGGTTCTCGTTTCCAGATCGATGTTTAACAGAGCATCGAGTTCTGTCATCAGGATTTCGATGTTGTCCGTGCCCATGCCGGTTGAAATGACGGAAATTCGTTTGCCCTGAAACGTTCCGGTGTGGGTAATGAATTCCCGGTGTTCGGCCACGGTTTCGATCTGGTCGAAATACCGGCTGATGGCCGCTACTCTGCCCGGGTCGCCCACTGTTATGATTTTATCTGCCAGCTGATCCGGACGAAGACCCAAATGATAGACGGCTCCATCATTTAGGATGAGGTCGGTTTCTTTTATGATGGCCATCCGGTTATTGCTTCACAAAACGGAGATGGTCCGTCCGCAGGTTTTGTTTGATCTCCACCTGATAGATTCCAGCCGGAAGATCCGATACCTGGACCTGAATTTTCCCATGAACCGGTTGTGCACTCTGGCTTCGGACTAATTGTCCTTGTAGGTTCAGAATCCGTATCTGAGCACTCTTGTTGATGCTGGTCTTTAAATCCAAATTGATATAAGAAGTTGAAGGATTAGGGAAAAGTACCGGGGTTGGGGTTTGGATAAAATCTTCTACTCCCGCTTCACTAAATGTCACATATACACCAACATGTGGCTTAGTTGGAATATCCGTATCAAAAACAAGGCTGTCAATTGCCAACCATGAAGCCAGGAACCGGATGGTTCTCGATTCATTGTACCCAAGTGTGAAAGATTGATTCGGGCCACCAATCAGCGGAATTGGATCATTCTGATTAATAAAGTGAAGGTTTAAGATTTTAATGGGTTTATTTCCTTCATTCCAGATTATCAATGACATTGTATCTCCATCAGAAAGCAGACCAGATCCTGAAAGTGTAGCGTTGACTACGGAATCGGAAATACCAATTTTCTGAATAGAATCAGATTGGGATGTACCGATCAGGTTTTTGATCCGGGCCTCAAATTGTGGGTAGTCAATAAAGGGGTTTCGGTTGTTCTGATCTGCGAAAACTGCTGCATTGCGGGCAGTATCTTTTGGAAGGGGAGGTGTGGAGCGATGCCAGGTCCGTAGTATGGCATCCTGTGGGGCATAAAAATTCTGGAAGTCCCCATGACGAAGCACGAAATACATCATGGCCCGGGCGCAGTTTCCTTTGTGGCTGTCCTGCGGTTCGTATTTCCCGCCTCCGTTTTTTGACGGGGCGTTTCCGGCCGGATTGATTAAGGTGCCAGTAGCAATCCCGAAAGGAAGATTACCCCGGCTATTATTGGCTACATCATCGGTTGAATACAGATGATGCAGATCGGAAACCATTGGTGAGGCAGAACTAAAAAATCCCTGGGGAAAAGTGTGTTCACAGTTGAAATTGTTGGTAGTCGCTCCGGCTCTGGTATTGAATTTGGCTTTCCGGTTGGTGTAAATGCAGGTAACAGTATCGTTGTGGTTATCGATGTGGTCATACATATTATCACGGGCAACATTGTATGAAAACGAGGTAGCGTTCAGGTTCACCCGGGCTTTCAAGGCTATCTTCAACGCTTCTTCCGATAGGTTCTGTGTTGTGCTGTAGTACAGTTTGCTGTATTTTCCCTGACAGGAAAGTTTGATTGAATGGTCGCCAGCATCCTGCATTCCAATTCCCCATTTAACTTTTAAGATGAGATTCGATGGATTCGGCGTATTGTGCACGATCCTGCAATACACCCAGACTGATTTGGAAGAATTGCCATCAATGGTTACATGGGTCTCCTTCGTCCAGAATGGCTGGCTTCCGAAAACACGGAAGGGTTGTAAAATATCAACTTCTGCCGGGTAGCTGGTTGGATTCGTAACTGTAAAACTCAAACTGTCGGTTTGCTTTTCATTTAAGGTCGGAAAAGCAAGGTGGTTTGTACTAAGTTTCAGTACCTGTGCTTGAGACTCATTCAAACATAGAATGGATAGTAGTATGAGTAGAAATCTGGCTTTCATCTGGTTTTTAAATGGTATCACAAAGGAACGAAAAAAAACGTGCTGCCTTGCCGACTACCTTTTGGTGGGGTCTGGTTTCGCTTTCTTTTTTGCCCAAATGTTACGTAACCCCCTCTTTTCCTTGCATTATTCCGCCATTTTTATGGACTCTGCTTTCCAAGTCCAATTGCTTGCGTTTCTTTGCGTTCAGTTCAAAACGGATCACTTTAACAAAAACACACTCGGAAATGAAAAACATCCTTTTTATCGTCCTCGCCGTATTCGTCTTTTCATGCGGAAATGTCGAGAATTCGAAAGAATATAAAGAGCTGCAGGCTCGCTACGATTCACTGGCAGCAGTGAGTACAGGAAAATCAGGCGAGAATGCCGAACTCACACGTACCATCGAGGAAATCGAAGCCAATCTGGATTCGGTGGCCAAAGATCAGATGGTGATTGGCGAACTGAATAAAGAAGGCTATGCCAACCAGAAAGAGAAGATCGACGCGATGATTGCCGGAATCAACTCCTATATGGAACAAAACAAAGCCAAAATGGAGGCTCTGGAGAAAAAAGCCAAAAAAGCAGGCAAGGCCAATGGAGCCCTTCAGAAAATGATCGCCACACTTAAAAAACAGATTGCGGAAAAGGAAACCCAGATTGTCGAAATGCAGGGAACCATTCAGGGACTGGAAGTAAAAGTGGGTGAACTCAATCAAACTGTGGCCGCCAAAGACCAGGAGATTTCAACCAAAAACGAAGAACTGTCGAAAAAGGACAACGAATTGGTGGAACGTCAGAAAACGATTGACAACAAAGAGTCTGAACTGACTACCGGCTATTTTGCTTTCGGAACACGGAAGGAACTGGCTGAACAAGGCATCATCAAGAAAGAAGGGGGTGTTCTGGGTATGGGTAAAGTGGTGAAAATCTCTGAAAAGCTGGACAACAAGCAATTCAAGAAAGTAAACATCAAATCTCTATCTGAAATCAAGCTTGGCCTTGTGAAGAAGAAAAAAGTAGTATCGGCTCACCCTGAGAATTCCTACTATTTCACAACTTCCGGTGAAGAAGTATTCCTGAAGATTTCGGACTACAACAAATTCTGGAGCCTCACCAAATACTGCGTTATCGAGATTGACTAATCCTGGTTTCCAGTTAAAGAAAAGGGCCATCCTGTAAAAGGTTGGCCCTTTTCTTTTGCAGATGATGCAAACAACAGAATCAAAGACCCCCTGGCCCCCCGAAGTAAAATCGGGACAGGCTCCAAAAGGGGAACGAATGACGAATTGGGCATTGACAGATTTCGATTTGATCAACGATAGTGAGCTCACCTGAATATTCACTAATAACCACGAACCACTAACTTTTCATTCTTAACCCTTCACTCTTAACCCTCAATCAGCCTTGTCTCCTTCCTTATTTTGTGCAGACTTTCCATCAGATAATCCAGTTCTTCCGTCGTATTAAACGCCTGAAAAGAAAACCGCATAAAGCTTTTGTCCTGATGCCGCATCACCGGAATTTCGATTTTGTATTTCTCGAAAAGTAGCATTTGCAATTGCTCTGGCTGTGATGTCTTTACCTCCGCACTGCACATTTGTCCGAAAAATTCCGATGTCAGGGGTGCCAGTGGTTGAGCTTTCAATACCTCAAAAAAGGACGGAGCCGCATTGAGAACATGCTGTTTGCAGTTTTGAGAAACCGAGGGCCAGTTGTGCTTCTCTCTAAATTCAATTGCCTTTGGTATGGTGAGGTAAGCTGAGAAATCCCTTGTTCCATTGAACTGGTGATAATCGAAAAACTGCGACCCGGATGGAGCGGCACTTTCGTATCCCCAGGACACAATCAAAGGATCGAGCTGTGATTGGTTTACCTTTCGAACAAACAGAAACGACGATCCTTTGGGTGTCATCATCCATTTGTGACAAGCCCCTGTGTAAAAATCAGCCTGAAGTGTAGAAAGGTCCAGATCGATATGGCCCGGTACATGGGCGCCATCCACAAAGGTAATCAATCCCCGTTTTTTAGCTTCCGTACAGATTTCATGAACCGGCAGGATTAGTCCTGTACTGCTGGTGATCTGGCTGATGAAGACCATCTTCGTTTTCTCAGTACAACCTTTCCAGAAGTTTTCCAGGAACGATTCTTTTGAAACCAGCGGAAGATCGATCTTTTGACGGACATATGTGGCACCCGA
>DAIOVD010000030.1:28376-30050 GCA_036759185.1 Catalimonadaceae bacterium
TCGTCAAAGATTTCTTTCGGACAAGCCCCGAAGGACCCAAAGTTGAGATACGTAATATCGTCCCGGAGAAGGAAAAGAGATTTCATAGGAAGAAGGAATCAGATGCCCGGCGAAAGTACGGGAAGCAACATGTAAAATGAAAGAACCTGGCCGAAACAAGGCTTCCATCCGCTTTTTTTAGCGACAATATGGACCTTATAATAATCGGTTTGACCATATGATGACCTGGGGGGACACCTCCTTAATGTGCCATTTGCCGGTAATTGTCTGGTTTTTACTCCGGATTCACTTGCGCAAAATCTTCCTGTCTGGTAAAATACTCCAGTGCCAGCACAAGTAGCATGGAGCTTAGATTGTAAACCTTTTGCATGATGACAGCCATATCCAGATAGCCAAAGCCAAACAGTGCAAAAAAAACGTAGTAAGTCAGTAAGCAAAAGATGCAGAAGAATTTGATCAGATGGCGTTTCGACCTGAGAATGAATCCTGTAATGGTAAACAAACCCAGCAAGGTCAGAACGATGGATATGGTTCCAAGGTCATGCAAAGGGGTTGCGATCAGGAAAATGAACAGTATGTTGGTGGATCCAATATAATTTAAAATGGAAGCCCAACGTCCGGAAGGAATCCTCCCCGACATATGGATAAAGAAAATCCCATAACCAACAGATTGGAAAGCCATTCCCGCGAGTGCCCAGATCCAGCCTGGGTTATCAGAACCATTGATGGCTTTTGTGTCAAACAGGTTGCTGACGAAGTTTTCCGACCAGTGAAACCCGATCGAATTTTTGTCAGCCCATGATCCTCCCGGATAAAGAAAGCTGGCTTTTACCAGCAAAATCACCGAGATGACCATACAAATCAAAACCGAATATTTCTTAAGCATTTCCTTAATTGTGTGGTATCCATGTTATCCCCTACATCGTCTCCAGGCGGTTGATCTTAAATTGTAAGGCCTCCATTTCCAGTTGCCGGTCCAGTTTTGACTGATATGTATTGCCAGAAGCTGGTTTGGCTTCCAGTTCGAGAAGTTCTTTAAAATGCTGGTCCTTTCGGGCATCAAAGGCCGGATCGGAAAGCTGGTCATACGAAAGGAGGAGTTTCCGGATGTTCTGTTTCACTTCCTCTGATGCTTTTTCCTTTTCCTCCATTGATTCCAACCGCTGTAGGGACAGACGGTATCCACTCAACAGATTCTGGTGAGCTTTTGCCCGTATCGATTCTTCGGTTTCGGGTTCCGGAATCATTTCGGACGGGGCAGTCAGTATGTCCCGGACAAGCACCATACGACCCAGAGCCGGCATATTGAGTGAACGCTTACCGATTTCAATCATGCTGAGCATGGATTTTGAGATCCCCAGAAAAGAAGCCATCGTATCCATGGAAAATCCAATGAGGCGGCGAAGTTCGGCGTACGTGAGCAGGTTGGACATTGGTTTGTTGTCGTAAATAAATAAAGTATAGCCTGGAAAGAGTTAGCTACGTGCTTCAGTTGCGACGAACGCGTAAGCCCATTTCGCAAATCTCATTCTTATGTGGACAAATGTAGAACGATTCAATTTTGTCCACTTTATTCTCCTGTAAATTTTGTGGACTTTTTCGGAGTCGGTTGAAAATTGCCCACATTTTTGTGGACTTTTTGAAAATGTTTTAGAAATATCCACATTTTTGTGG
>DAIOVD010000031.1:0-24609 GCA_036759185.1 Catalimonadaceae bacterium
TCTGAATTGCTTCGACAAACTGACGATATTCATTGTTTGTGATTTCAGTGTCGTCCATGTAAAACCCACCAATCGTAACCTGCTTGTTATAATTGATGTGAGATGCCGCAACGTCCTCATCTGACTGACCCATGTGAAACGTACCCGAAGGAACGGTGGTCATACCAAACGGAACTGTTTGAATCCAACCCTCCCGGTTTGGAACTCCAATCAATTCGCCCTGGATATCCTTCTGCCCAAGACCGCAGGAGCTTACCAATGCCAAGGTGGCAATGGACAGCAAAGGACTCAATGTCCCGATTCGTTTAATAATATTCATAACACCCTAATAAGTTGCAAAAGACTTTTGCCTATTTGTTTCAGATACACAAATGTAAGCCGGACCTTGCTTAAAATACTTTTCGATTATTTGCAGAAATAACGCTGTAAGGTTTCAGTTATTATTAATATTATTTTCTGTAACGAGGTGTCCGAATGATTGGTTTTGGCCCTTTCATCGTCATAGGGATGAAGTAGGAAGCCATGATTTCGTGAGAAGTTGGTTTCTTCGCCTCTGTAGATGGCACTGTATAATCGAGAGAATACGTGATGCGTAATCTGTTCTGAAGTGCTGTAAGACCTACAATCGCCGAAAGAGCATCTCCCTGACGATACGCCAGACCACCAATAAATTGATTATTGAAACGGGCAAGTGCCGAAAGCTCATACTGGAATACCTTTGAATCATATTTCAGGTTCATAGAAGGGGTCAGAACGATATCCGGACTCAGATCAAAATTGTATCCACCCATAACATAAAAGTGACGGCTCATACCTTCTTTGGATCCTGAAAAATCGAATTTTGGTTCCAACAGGTGAGTAGAACTCAATCCGGCAAAGAATTTGTCAGACGTATAATACAAACCAAAACCAAAATCTGGAATGATTTGACCACTCGAGCTCTTCAGATCCTGATAGGTTGGATCATTCGGATCGTTTACACGATACTTGTCTCCGGACAAAGACCGTGAGTGAATGCCGGCCCTCAAACCAGCACTGAGCTTTCCAGACCCCAATTTGAAATGGTAAGCTGCATTCAGGTTTGCCTGAAGATCATTCTGAGCACCAATCTGGTCATTCAGAACCACCAGGCCAATTCCTGTATTGGCTTCCAGAATTGGTAATGAGCCCGTAAACAGAATGTTTTGAGGTGCTCCTCCCATGTCATTCAGTCCTTTGTAGCCAGTCCACTGGTTTCTGTAGAGCAAACCGCCCCGAAAACCTTGTTCAACACCCGCAGCAGCCGGGTTGAAGTACAACTGGTTAAACATATACTGTGTGAGATGCGCATCCTGTTGAGCATAAGATGTCGAAATGCCCAGGCTTCCGGCAAAAAATAGAGCAGCGTATAATTGTCTTTTCATTACTTTCTCAATCAATATGAGGGTTCAATTTTATGGCAAATTTCCTATTTGAAAAAATTTTATTCTTTAGATGCCTTGATACACGCTTTAATATACTCCTCAAGAGCCCCTGTCATAGAGGGTGCATTTGGTAGTGGAGCCTGTATATCGAGGGTAAGACTGGCGTCTTTTACTGCCTTGGCAGTGGTAGGCCCGAAGGCCGCAATTCGAGTCGCATTCTGTTGAAAATCAGGGAAGTTATGAAATAAAGATTCAATTCCTGACGGACTAAAGAAGGCAAGAATGTCGTAGTAAATATTTTTGAGATCCGACAAATCACTGGGCACGGTATTATAAAAAGTTGCCTCTGTAAATTTGTAATTATTTTTTCGCAAATATTCCGGAAGGTCTCCGGTCCGGATGTCCGAACAAGGAAAAAGGTAGTTTTCTTCCTTATGTTTTTTGATTTGATCTACCAGATCCATCGCCGTTTTGGGACCAACAAAAACTTTCCGCTTCCGGATCTGAATATACTTCTGCAGGTAGTTTGCGGTTGACTCCGAAACACAGAAATATTTCATCTCGATTGGGATGTCCAGCTTGAGTTCATTGGAAATCCTGAAGAAATTATCAACCGCATTTTTGCTGGTAAAGATGACAGCAGTATGATCTAATATGTTGATTTTCTGCTTTCTGAAATCCTTCAGCAATACACCTTGAACCTCAATAAATGGTCGGAAGTCAATTTTCAGTTTATACTTTTTGGCCAATGCATAGTATGGTGAGTCCTCATCTGTCGGCTTTACCTGCGTAACCAGAATGGATGTTACTTTTTTAAGTCTGGAAATACTTTCCTGATTTAGTGTTTCACTCATAGGATCAATCGAATTCAAACTGTAAAACCTTTAGCAGAATGAGGAAGGTTGACAGATTGAGGGTGCAAATATAGAAAAGTGTTAGTGGCATCTGAAACCGGTACGACCGACGGAGTACCTGAAAAAACAGAAAGGTCCGCAAAACAAAGTAAATGGAAATGACTCCGGTGAAGTATGTCCTGAATGGGACAAACTTCTCAATATCAGAGCCAAACGAAGCAAAATTCCATAAAAGGAGAAGAAAAGATAAACCAAAAAAGATCTTCATATCCGAAAATATTAAAGGGAAAATTTTTCCGGACAGGGACAAAAAGAATAAAGAAAAGGCACTGATCAGCATCGGATATCCAAAAACCTCCAATGGCAATTTCAACTCCCTCACATACTGATTCAGGTCAAGCCCGGCACTGATATCCGGATTTGAAACGAATCCGGATATCGAAAATAAAATGATGAAAACAGCAAAAATCAGTGGAAAAACGCCTATTTTCTGAAAATTGAAATCGATCTCGTAATTATTAACCGGACTGAGAAAATACTTCTGAAATGGACCAAAGAATAAATTCCGGAATGTTATAATGAGAACCACTGAAAAAATGGAAACAAGCGGCAATCCGGTTGCCATATTTTCCATAGTCGTGTTCGCAGTAAAAGGCAAGGTCGTTTTTTTCTGTTGCAAAATGGTGCCATTCACAAATCGGAACTGATCATTCTCAACACGAAATGCTCCATCAGACTGGAAAACGATGGAAGCTTCCTTCTGAAAGTTCGTCTTGTTCTTCCCGGTAATTGAAGACAGCGGGAAGGTAGATTCAACTGTATTCAGGGAAATTTCAGACACGGGGATTTTTCCGGGAGAGGTATTCCAGGACTGACAGGAATACGATGAAATACGAAATATAAAACACCATCAGGAAATTATCACCCAGGTGGGCCATAGAAATAGCCGCTACAATGGTGGCGATGTTAAGGAATGACAGACACAAAACAGTCTGTACCTGATTCAAACCAGACCTGATTAAAATGTGGTGAACGTGGTTTTTATCCGGACTGAAAGGGGACTTTCCGTTCAGAATCCGGAATGCAAATACACGGGCGGTATCAAAAACAGGGATGATCAGGATGGCGACTGCAATTGAAGGAGCCGACTCGACCGCCTTCATCTGTACAAATTCAATGGCCATCACACTCACAATCATTCCGCAGACGAGCGATCCTGTATCACCCATAAAAATGATAGCCTTATGAAAATTATACCGGAGAAAACCCAGAATTCCACCCATCAGACAAAAGGCAACCAGAGCAAACGGTTCGTATGTGCCTCCCCCAAACCGGAAGAAAAAATAGCCGAATGCAGCTGAGTTTATCAGAATAAGCGTTCCTGCCAGTCCGTCAAGGCCATCGATCAGGTTGAAGGCATTGATCAGACCTACAATCACAAGGAAAGTGAATGCGTAAGCAAACCGGTCATCGATCTGGTGCACACCCATAAATCCCTGAAAATCGTTCACCTTAATATCTCCCAGAAACATCACAATACCGGTTGCCAATATCTGAACAAAGAACTTTTTAAAGGCAGACACTGAGCTGATATCATCCTTTAACCCAATAAAAAACAATATGAGTGTACTGGCCAGAAGTCGCTGAATCTGCGGAGTGACGGTACCGAAAATAGTAACAGCACTCATGAAACCGGCAAAAATTGCCATCCCACCAAGACGGGGTGTCAGGTTGGTGTGCACTGCCCTGAAATTGGGCTCATCGAGCAGATTTTTTAAATGAGCAACATATATAATGGACGGTATCGCAAAAACCGCAATTACAAAGGCCCAGATGAAGGAAAGGACAATGTCGATGATGAGCATCTGAGAAAAAAATTCGGCGAAAATAGGTTAAAAGCGGGCTACATATCCAAAATGAATTTTAGTTGTCTGATAATCAAATGGAAGAGAATTGCTAAATCCATTGGCCAGAGATATTCGGATAAGGTTGTTTCCAGCTTCGATTTCCGCCACAATCCCAACACTGACTGCCAGTTGCACAGAAGAGAAAATGGTAGCACTCCGGTCTGGATTGTACACCATTGCTTCAGCGAATGCACCTCCGATAAAATTCCGGTCAATCCGGTACATTGGCTGGATGGTGTACAGAAAATGCTGGCTCGTAAAAAAGCTGTTTTCATTAAACCCGCGAAAGGATTTACTGCCTCCCATCCGGTATTGATCTGGTGTAGTGATCTGACCTGCTGACAAGAATCCCCCCTGAAATGCATTCTGAAGACTGAATCGTTCATTGGGCTGATAGACAGGAAATTCTCCACGGATCTGCATTTCGACCTGCGGAAGGGACTGGTCTCCTTTCTTTTTACGAATGGTTTTGACTGATGGAGAAACCTGCAGAAAAAAAGACTTCCGGTCAGTTTTCAGAATCTGCGGAGGATCCGGTTCATACCGCAGTCCGAAAACCAGAGCATTGTTTGTGATCGACAGCACATCTTTGTCACGTGTAGCCAGACTACCGGAAGCATTGGAAACCGAAACCCCAAACCGGAATTCCAGCAATCCAGCATTGGAGTTTGTGCCGAGAAATTCCATTTTTTGCCGGTTAATCAAGGAATCCTGACGAAACAGCTCGAATGAAGATTCAAGACCTAATCCGTTGGATGCAAGTGATGGTGCCCGAAGTGAAATGGAAGCCGTCTGTGAAGAAGCCGCAAAACGCATCCATTTAAAGTTCAGGGAAATACCACGTCGGAAAAGATTGGCGATATCACCATCCACATTACCCGTAACTATTGGTCCTCCCCCACCTGGCTGTGGTAAAATTCCAAGGATTCCGGAAAAGGAATTGATTTTCCTTTTCCTGAGATAAAGATGGACCACTGCCTGATTACCAAACCACTCGAGCTGGGGTGTGTTGAATTCTTCAGCAAAAGGCAAATGAGCAGAATAAAAGGGAATCCGGGAGAACCGCTTGTTTGAAAAAGGTGCATTCCTTTTAAACCGGATCCAGTTCCGGACTGTGTTTACATGTACAAACGAATCACCATGAAGAACCAACTCTCCATTCACAATGGGAGGCCCAGGGATTATGGTGACCACAAACCTGGCTTCAGGAATATATTCAAGGGTATCTGTCCTGGCCTGAGCAAAAGGAAAACCATTGTCCTGAAAGTCAGAAAGAGCATCTTTTATGGCTTTTTGGACGGCGGAAGGTGTAAGGCAGTCCATTTTTTTATCCGCTGAATTTTTCCCTTCCGTCCGAAAAATGATCTCGAATTTTTGTGGTAACACATCACTCTGTGCGAATCCGCTGGAACAGGAAAAAAGGAGATATGCCAGAATGAGTGGGAATTGAAAAGGAAAGGAATGAAACGTTGACAAGTTCTTTACCTTTGCCCCTGATAAAAAACAGGGAATGTCCCAGAATACGTTCAAACCAGCCAATACTCTCAAAGCGCCTGCAGCAGAAGCAGAACCAAAGCGCAAACCGGCACTCAAACTGGCACCGGGACGCAAGTTCACCCTGGTAGCGGGTCTGATTTGTGTTTCGGCCGGAATTTTTCTGGTCATCGCAATGGTGTCGTATTTGTTTACAGGTTCCATCGATCAGAGCGTGGTCGAAGCAGGACCGGAAAACAATCTGCGGGATGCGGGCAAAGAAACAGAAAACTGGGCAGGATACATCGGGGCTCTGTGTTCACACTACCTTATCTTTAAAGGGCTTGGTTATTCCATGTTGCTGGTGCCCTTCTGGATGCTCAATTTCGGATACAAACTCATTTTCAAAAAATCGCTTTTACTAATTCCGGGATTTGACTGGAAAGTACTTTCTCTGGTATTGTGGATCAGCATTCTGCTTGGAAATTTCGTTTTCTCAAGTGGTCTGGAGGCCAGTATGAGTGCATTTCCGGGAGCAGTAGGATATGAAACTGCTACATTTTTCTATGAAATGATGGGATGGCCAAGCTGGCTGGTGATCGGAATAACCGGTTTTGTGCTGGCTGTTTATGTGTTTCATTGGAATCCGGAGAATTTCTTTACGGTTCCGCTAAAGGATAAAAAAGAACCCCGGAAAACGCCGGTTGCCAAACCAGAAGCGGAGGAAGAGGAATACAGAGAAGCGGATGAAAACAAAGAATTTGCTTTTCCGGATCCAAAACTGGTGGTGGAAGAAGACGAAGAAGAGGATTCCGTCAAAGAAATTCCACTTCCTTCTACCTATCCGGTTCAGCCCGAGCCACAGAAAATAGTCATTTCGTCGAATCAGGATCTGCAGATTGAAGTGGGTGCTGCTTCATCCGACAAAGAGATTGAAGACACCTCAACGCTGGAAGACAATCTCACCGCCGAACAGCTTCAGGAAAAATTCGGGCTTTTCGATCCAACTCTGGAATTATCAGGGTACAAATTCCCTCCGCTGGAACTCCTTCAGCATCATGGTTCCCAGGATCTGGAGATCAACACCGAAGAAATCGAATACAACAAAAACCGGATCATTGAGACTCTTCTCAACTACAACATTACCATCGCCAGCATAAAAGCGACGGTTGGTCCGACGGTGACGTTGTTTGAAATTGTGCCTGACGCCGGTATCCGGATTTCCAAAATTAAAAGCCTGGAAGACGACATTGCGATGAGTCTGGAAGCTCTCGGCATCCGGATCATTGCGCCGATTCCGGGAAAGGGCACCATTGGTATTGAGGTGCCAACCAAAAACCGCCTGATGGTATCGACCCGTTCGGTAATGGCAACGGAAAAGTTCATGAAATCGGATATGGATCTGCCGATTGTGTTGGGCAAAACCATTTCCAACGAAGTCTACATCGCCGACCTTGCCAAAATGCCGCACCTTCTGATTGCAGGAGCGACCGGACAAGGAAAATCCGTCGGGATCAACGTATTGCTGACCTCACTTTTATACAAGAAGCACCCATCCCAATTGAAAATGGTGCTGGTGGATCCGAAGAAAGTGGAGATGTCGTTGTACTCAAAACTGGAGAGGCACTTTCTGGCAGCCTTGCCGGATGCCGATGAGTGCATCATCACCGACACCAAAAAAGTAGTGACCACACTCAATTCCCTTTGTGTGGAAATGGATACCCGTTACAACCTGCTCAAAGACGCCGGTTGCCGGAACATCAAGGAATACAACCAGAAATTCAGGGAACGCCGGCTGAATCCGGAAAACGGGCACCGGTTCCTTCCGTTTATTGTACTGATTATTGATGAGCTCGCTGATCTGATGATGACAGCTGGCAAAGAAGTGGAAACGCCAATTGCACGACTGGCACAATTGTCACGAGCCATTGGAATTCACCTGATTGTGGCGACACAGCGACCATCCGTGAACGTCATCACCGGTATCATCAAGGCCAACTTCCCGGCTCGTTTGTCCTTTAAAGTAACCTCAAAAATTGACTCCCGCACCATTCTGGATACCAGCGGTGCCGATCAGCTGGTTTCGGGTGGAGATATGTTGTTGTCACTTGGCAGCGATATGATCCGGATTCAGTGTCCGTTTATCTCAACGGCTGAAGTCGAAAACATCTGCGAATACATCGGCAACCAGCGGGGCTACGAAATGGCGTATCTGTTGCCTGAAGCCCCTGGTGATGAAACGGGATCGACCTCTGACTTTGATCCTTCCGAACTCGATCCTTTGCTCGAAGAATCAGCACGACTTATTGTGGGCCACCAGCAGGGCAGTACCTCACTGATCCAGCGGAAAATGAAACTGGGTTACAATCGGGCCGGCCGACTGATCGATCAGATGGAATCGCTTGGAATTGTGGGTCCGTTTGAAGGCAGCAAGGCACGCCAGGTGCTGGTGGATGAATACCGGCTGGAACAGATTCTGAACGACCTTAAAAATTAACTCCTCTCCTACCCGTTGAAGCAATTATGAACGTTCTGACAAAAAGCGGTACCATCCTTATTCTGATCCTGTTGTTTTCCTTTCAGTCGCGGCAGGATCCAATGGCAGGAAAGATTCTGGATGAAGTGGGCCAGCGATATAAGAAAATGGCGGGGTTTTCGGCCGATTTCTCCCACGATTCAGAGAACAATGCAGGTGAAGTGAAGAGCACGCGAAACGGGAAAATCATGGTGAACGGCAACAAATACCGCCTGTCATCGGGCAACATCACCCTGATCTGCGATGGCAAAGTAGTGTGGAGTGCTGATAAGAAATCGAAGGAAGTCACCATTTCAGATTACGAGCCAGAGCCTGATGACATTACCCCCGAACGAATTTATACCTTTTATCAGAAAGGCTACAAATACATGTTTATGGGGGAAGTAAAGACCAAAACCAGTGTTTGGCAAACGCTGGATCTGGAACCAGAGAACATTCAGAAAGAGGTGAGTAAGATCCGGTTGTTTGTTGATAAGAAGAACCGCTCCATCACGAAATGGATTCTGTTTGAGCGTGGAAGCAACGACCGGGAAGTATTTGAGGTGAAGAAATTTGTCGCACTCACAAAAGTTGATGCGGCCCAATTCGGCTGGAATAAGGCAGAATTTCCGGGATATAAAGTGGTGGACCTCCGGTAAACCGTAAAAAAAGGACGGAATCGTTTTCCGTCGATATGTGATAACACTTCACTCGGGAATACGATTTCACCATTCCTCTCAAAATCAAGCCTTTTTTTTATTTTTCTATGACCGAATTGTTGTGAATGCTTTACTTTTGCAGCCGTTCAGTATCAGGCATTTCTGAACCAATTCAACGTTTAACTTTTTAACAATTAGAATCCATATGACGAACGATCAAAAAGTAATAGTAGGCTTTCTTTGTGGCGTTGCTGCCGGTGCTTTAGCTGGAATCCTTCTGGCTCCGAACTCCGGAGAAGAAACCCGTAAAATTATTGCGGACAAGGCAACCGATCTGAAAGATGATTTATCGAACCAGCTTTCGTCTACGTTTGGAAGACTTTCCGAGCAGGTGAACAACTCACTGGGTTTAAAAAAAAATAACAACATTGTAGATGCCGCCACCCGGAAGCTTGCTTCTGAAACGGTAGATGCTTAGTTTTTAAGATATTATCTTATCAGAACCTCCTCCGGGAGGTTTTTTTATAACCTTTTCCCAAGGTTCGGGTTTAGCAATTATACCAATAACAATATGAAACTTCTCCTGATCAGCCTGATCACTTTATTTATGAGTGTAAGCACCGAAAAGAAAACATCCGTTCATGATTTCACCATGAAGAGCATCGACGGAAAAGATGTATCGCTCGCCACTTTCAAAGGCAAAAAGCTCCTGATTGTAAACGTAGCCAGCAAATGTGGATATACTCCGCAGTACAAAGAACTGGAAGAACTGAGCAAAAAATACGCCGGCAAACTGGTGGTCCTGGGCTTTCCGGCCAACAATTTCGGCAGCCAGGAACCAGGCAGCAACGACGAAATCAAAGGATTCTGCGAAAAGAACTACGGCGTTACCTTCCCGATGTTTGCCAAGATCTCGGTGAAAGGAAAGGATGTGGATCCACTATACGCTTTCCTGTCGAACAAAGATGCGAATGGCACCGTCGGCACGGCACCCAGCTGGAATTTCTGCAAATACCTGGTAGACGAAAACGGTAAGGTCCTGAAATTCTTTAGTTCCGGCACCGATCCGATGAGCAAAGAGATTACAGAGCTTTTGTAATCCGGTTAATTTAGATCTGGACTAAAGGGCAGCTTTTTCGGAGGCTGCCCTTTTTTTGTTCGTGGTGAGTGGTGCGTGGTTATGGATGTTGGGATAGGTGTTGAGTGTGATGAATTAAGGGTGATACGTTATGAATGATGAAAGCAAAATTCCGATAGCAGAATTCACAATCTGAAGCCTTCCTGGTAGATTTTAAATCTTGATTTGTTTGGAAGACCGTACTTTCAGATTGGGCCTCTCAGAGAGGCCTTCTGTGTATAAAATATCAAACCAGGTGAACGAATAAGCTCCAGAGGAAGGAGAAATGGGTAAAAAAGCAAAATTAGGGAAACGTCCTTTGAAGGCTGGTGACCACAGGATGAAATGAACGGGGCTGTATCTTCCCACGATCGTAATTTTTTTGGTTACCTTCTGGATATGAAGACTTCCACATCAAAATCTGCTTGTCGTAGAATGGCTCTTAAGGTTCCTTCTGGCATATCACCTGTGTGATTGGGAAATCTGGTGAATTTCTATGCTGTCGGATTCCACCAGATTTCGTGACTTCCGGCTGCATGCCTGTGAAACTCAAAGCCAAATGACTTCAATATCCGGATAATTTCGGATATTTTTTTATAAACCCCTGTTTGACTGAAACTTATGATGAATCAGAAAATACACAATTGCGCAGTATTTTTTGATTTCCCTGGATAGATCCGGCGCCGCACCCGCAAAATCCGGCACTCCGTCTGTTCATTCAGGCAACTCCCGGGACCATTCCGGGTATTATTTCGGTTGCCCAGGGAGTTGTAGATTATGTTCCGGGGATTGGTAAAAATCCTTTACCAATCCCCGGATCTGTTTTATCAATTTCCAAAACCCGTTTAACAATTGTAAAACACCGCCCGGCAGTTGTAAACAGTATAGCGGGAGTTGTAAAAACTTCTCCGGCAGTTCCCGCCGGAATATGTACAGAGTTAAAAATCTGGAGTGGGACCCGTAAACTTATTTTACCAATTGCCGGACAAGTATCTACAGCCTCTAACCTCTGGCGGGAATTGGTAAACAAGTTTTTACAATTGTAAAAATCGTCCCGGAAACTCCCGCCGGAGTTTTTAAAGGGCGTAAAAAGAGTTGATCAATTGCCGGGAATAGTTTGACAGCTTGAAAGAATGAGGTGGGAACTGGGGAAAACAGGCTCTCAATATGCCTGCTTGAATTGATGGATGAGATACACTTTGAATTCAACGATTTTTTGATGTGAACACTACCAGGACCCTGCTTGATGATTTTACCGAAACCTGTATTTAGTGATATCCCTATTTTTAAGAAATTGCCAAAGTGAATCAATCCAAAACAGGAACCCAAAACTCAAATCTGATGATTACGAAAACCACAGCGGAGGAGGTAAAAAGGACGAAGATACTTTGGGTATTAATGGCATGTTTACTTCTTTCGATTTTGGTTCCAGTCCGAAAATCAATGGCTCAGAATTACAGCGTTCATGTATTTGATATAGACATCCAGGATACCATCTACCTCAATTGCGTTTTTGAAAATCGCACAGCTACCTCTATCATAATCCCATCTTTAACGCCCTATTTTGAAATTTCCACTATTTATTATGGTAGACCTGATTCTTTATGCAGTTGGGATTATTCAGTAGTTTTCATGAAAGACATCAGCAAGCAACCATTTGGGCATCTTCAATGGTGCTATGACTGTGATACCAACTACAAAACTAGAATTAAAAAATGGGTAAATAATTATGAAGAGTCCTTGTACAATTTCATACTGGATACAATTGCCAGTAATTCCACGAAAAAATTCACAATAAAACTCAACAAAAGTGTTGCTAAATGCCTTTCCCGCTCTGGTAATAAATGGCAACTTCTCATCATTTTGGACAAGCAGTTAAACTCAAGACTAAACGAAGGTCGGATTCAGTCTACCTTTGTTTTGAGATCAAATCTGTTCCGGATTTTCAAGCCAAACATTTACCGGCTATATCTAGAACACTTCACCAAAAAGTAATGGCGAAGGAAGCCAGGCATTGATTAATTGTGGGTGGAACTTGCAATATTTGCGGGCCAATTCCCTTCATTTGCCAAAGTAAACCTACTACCAAATGGAGTGCAAGCCACAAACAGGTAGCCACCCAAAAACATGGGCTTCACTGAAATGATTCCAAACTTCGCGAATCAAAAATAGTCGATGGGAAACATGGACAAAACTAAAATACTCATTTGGCTGGCGACCTTAATATTTCATCAAGGTTTTGGCCAGAATATCATATTGTTTGGCGATTGCAAATCCAATTCAACAGAACTAGTAGATGGGTTTTATTGGGGATACTTTTCGAATGGATCTGACTATGAAAAAATCAGAATTCAGTACATTTCGCATTCTAATGACACAATAGATGATCAAATTAATCCAAAAAAGCCGATTTATCCAATTATTAATCGCTACGGATGGCATCAGCTATTAAATATTTTCAGATCGAGAAGAAACATACAGCGATTAAATATCAGAAAAACTGTGACAAATTTTCATGCTGGTAAAAAGCTAAAATTTTCCAAAAATTACAACTTTGACCACTTCAGAGAACACTTCGATGTTGATTATGCCATTCTTATTTATGAATATAAAATTGACAACGAAACAGGAACCCTAATTTTTTGTTCTGACAAATTTCAGTAATCGGAGAGAATCGCCGTATATGGCAATATCAGGTTATGATAGTGCACGAGCCATTTTCCTGATTCCTTGAAACCAAAACATGAATTGGTCTCTCTTTCACAAATTTAACCAATCCATGACACAGAAAAACTATTGAACCCCCATCCAACCCTTCAGAACATCCAGGGTCGGAAGAGATTCTTCCACTTTCAGTTTTTTGCGGAGGCCGCCCATGTCGTTGAACACTTTGTTGGGGCTTGCCTTTTTGAAGTCCTCGATACTGGCAAAGTTCATGGCAGATAAGATTTTCGCTATCCCTTCTGAGGCTCCCAGTGTTTCATAATCTTTGGCATGCGGTACCATCAGTTGCTTTTCGGGCTTCATCTGAGGAAAAAACAACACCTCCTGAATGGACGGTGAGTTGGTCATGATCATGGCCAGGCGGTCAATGCCGATACCAAGACCAGCAGTTGGCGGCATACCGAATTCGAGGGCACGTAGGAAATCTTCATCCAGCATCATGGCCTCGTCGTCGCCACGCTTACCCAGTTCCAGTTGTTCTTCGAAACGAGCTCTCTGATCAATCGGATCGTTGAGTTCGGAGAAGGCGTTGCAGATTTCTTTTCCGTTGCAGATGGCTTCGAAACGTTCTACGAGTCCTGCTTTGGTCCGGTGCTTTTTGGCCAGTGGCGACATTTCCACCGGATAGTCGGTAATGAAGGTTGGCTGAATAAGGAAAGGTTCGCATTTGGCACCGAAGATTTCATCGATCAGCTTGCCTTTGCCCATGCTGGGATCCACATTGATGCCGAGAGATTGGCAGGCATTGCGCAGACCGGCTTCGTCCATTTCGGAAATATCGATGCCCGTAAATTCCTTTATGGAATCGAACATCGTGATTCGTTTCCAGGGACGCTGAAAATTGATGGTGTTCTCCCCTACTTTCAATTCCGTGGTTCCGTGAATATCCATGGCTACTTTTTCGACCATTTCTTCCACCAGATCCATCATCCAGATGTAGTCTTTATAAGCAACATAAAGCTCGATCTGAGTGAATTCCGGATTGTGAAACCGGCTCATTCCTTCGTTCCGGAAGTCTTTGGCGAATTCATACACCCCTTCAAAACCACCGACAATGAGGCGTTTGAGGTACAACTCGTTGGCAATCCGCAGATAAAGCGTCATGTCCAAAGTGTTGTGGTGCGTCTTAAACGGACGGGCCGCGGCTCCTCCATACAAAGGCTGCAGAATCGGAGTCTCCACTTCCATATAGCCCCGTCCGTTAAGGTACTGCCGCATGGAATTGGTGAGTTGCGTCCTTTTCCGGAAGGTATCACGAACATGTGGATTCACAATGAGATCTACATACCGCTGGCGGTAGCGCAGTTCGGGATCGTTGAATTCATCGTGGCTGATTACGTTGCCGTTCTCATCGGTTTCGCGTTTCACTACCGGCAAAGGACGGAGCGATTTGCTCAGAATTTTGAAAGAGGTAACGTGGATGGAGATCTCGCCGGTTTGTGTGGTGAACACATACCCTTCGGCGCCGATGAAATCGCCGATGTCGAGAAGCTTTTTAAATACAGTGTTGTACAGCGTTTTGTCTTCGCCGGGGCAAAGATCATCGCGTTTAAAATAAAGCTGAATGCGACCTGTCGTATCCTGCAGTTCGGCAAAGGAAGCAGAACCCATAATCCGGAAACCCATCAGACGACCGGCGATGGTCACATGTTTGTAATCCATTTTCCGCCGTTCGTAGTTCTTGAGAATGTCGGCGGCAGTGACATTGATATCGAATGTTTCAGCCGGATAGGGATTGATTCCCAATGCCTCCAACTGGGCTTTTTTATCTCTTTTCTGAATTTCGAGGTCGCTCAAATGCATAGATTTCCGCTAATAATTTCACAATCAGGGCGGCAAAGGTAAGAAAAGAGCGAAGCGAAAAGAGGGAAAATCCTTCCGGTATCCAACACAACTGCTAAACCACAGGAAGAAGATCCTGTTGCCGGATTCAAAAATTGCGCTGTATAAAGGCCTTTGCATTGCCAAACGCAATTTTCGCCATCACATCCCCGGCTTCAAGTCCTGCCGGCTTTTTGAGGAGGGAGTCAGGCAAAGACCAGTAATAATCCAGCAGTTTTGCCAGATCCACCCACAATTGCTGAATCTGAGCCGCTGTTATGTAACGGTCCATGGCATTGATGATTCCATCATAATCGCTACCCAGACAAATGTATTGCCAGGGATCCTCCGTAAAACCAGCAAAATGAGCGGTTTCTGCGATGTGAATCAGATTGTTCCAGATGGGCACGGCTGAGGCAAATTCCGGTTTCCTAAGCAGAGAATCGGCCGGCTCAAGCTCAGGTCGGAGATGCTCGATGTCGTGGCCCATTATCCGTTCATCCAGTTCTAGACCTATGATTCCGCCCGACTTCACAACCTGAACAATGTCTTCATTTTTCAGGTTCACCTCTTCCTTATAAAAATGCCAGCAACCTGCATGACTGGCCAGAATCGGAATATGTTCGTACCCTTTTTCGGCCCTGTACGCATAAAACTCGTGTTTTGCTTTTGCCGAGAAGTGTTTGATGTCTACCAGAATCCTCGGACCATTCGATTCACTGTAAAGAAGATCAATCAGCAACCTGCCGGTCCCGGTGATTTCAGTCGGGGAAATTCCGGCGAGAGTACTCATTCCCCGCTTTTGACCTTTAATCAGGTTGGGCAACATTCCAAAAATACTCTGTGCATGCGAACACAACCCATTGTAAAAATGATGAGCCAGAGATGCGAATAATATTCTCGAAGGCCATGATTTTACTTCCGCTACCCGGTCTTCAAGACCCGCCCAGGTCTGCGGATCTTCAACCTTGTTCCCGTTGCAAAAGCTGTGGCAACCTTCTAAGCTCAGCCCGATCAGGATATCGGCCGTATCACCCAAATGATCGAGTTCAGAACCGCTTTTCAGAATCCGGTAAAACTGGTCACCCCCTTTCGGAATTTTGCCATTGAGGCGATCCATAAACCGGTGCTCTTTTTTAAAATCTTCCCAATAGTTAAAATCATCCTGCCTGATCTGATGAACACGCGTTTCGCCTACACCAGAAACCAGATTGATCAGTTTGTTTCCTGCCAATCTGTCGAGGAACTCACTTTTCAGATCAAAAAATCCTTTTTCAATCGGGCCCATGGCAACAATTGAAAATGCAATATTGCCTTTGACCATTTTGGTAAAATCCGATTGCCGGTACAAAGGAAAAGCAAGCGGATCGTCCAGCTTTTCTTCCACTTTATTTACCTTGTCTGAATACCAGAGACAACCTGGATTAGACTGATCGTCGGCATCGGCCGGGTTTCCCTGAGAATATCCAAAAGGCTTTATACCAGGGTGGTTATGAATATCAATGGTTGGAATCATATGAAATTAGCCATGTTTATAAGGAAACAACATTATGTTTTTGATGCACCAGGAATAAAGAATGAGAACAATTTAACAATGGTCGGAAGTCCGGTAGCCAGAGCGGTGATGACGGGAAAAATCTGACCAAACTGATCCTGGTTGGCATAAAGAACAAACCAAAGGAGAGCAGCAATGGTGACCAGGATGGGGCCCTGGTATTCCTTCCATATGGAATTTTCGTCGATTTTGCTTTCCGCTTTCTCCATTTCCTTTTCGGTTACAGCGGTTAATATGAAATGCCGGAAACTATGGTTCAGCAAAAAGTACATACCATTGGATTTCAGAATCAATCCCTTACGCATCAAACCGAACAGGGTAAGGTAGTTGGATGTATTCAGCAACCCTTCTTCTGCCAGGTCATAGAGCATCACTTTTTCTTCAGGCATCAAAGAATGCCAGATATCGCGGTAAAAATGTAGAGTTGTCGTATGAAGGTCAATTAATACAGCATCATTCCGGTCGCCAGAATACTGATTGCGGAGATCCGGATACGAGAACTTGCCGGGATACAAACCTGAAAGTCCGGCAAGAAACTCATTCGATTCCAGTTCATATGCAAAGGAATCGACATTACTTTGAGATTCGGTCTGATGGATTGACACCATAAGAATGACAAATTTGCCCAGTAAGACGTTCCAGCGGTTAATGTCTTCTGTCAGAATTTTTCGCTGGTTTTCGTTGATGCTTCCGGCGGTTTCCAGAGCCTCAAGTAATCCTGTCGGTTCAATGGCAGATGTAATGACGATTTTACAATCTTTCTTTTGCGTAAGGCGTTCGAGGATATTGAGTTTGATCCGGCTGGTATGAGGATCTTCGAAATTGTATTCAAAATGCTTCAGAACGATAATTTTGTGCACACTTCCTTCCTGGACTTGGTTAGAAAACGTTTCCTCCCACTTCTTCTGATTCGCTTCCTCCTTGTATTCGGTTTCATCCGGAATATCCAGCATATCGATTTCAACGAAAGGGCGGTGATTTTCCTCTCCCGACTCCGTCAGGACTCTTTTAATCATCTTTCCTTTAAAACTGCTCGTGAGCCCCTGAATGAAAATGAAATTGGTGAGGCAGTCCGGAGACAGCAGGTAACGAAGCTGCTCTTCTTCTTTGTGAAGGAACCCGGAATAGTCAGGTGTCTGTACACCAAATATGCGTTTGATGATCTGGTGAACAATGAGATAAATGAGTAACAGGCCGGCAATAAAAAGCAGGTAAAATACAAACCACTGCCCGGACAGGAATTCCGGAAAATGCTTATTATTCAGTCTTGATTCAATTGCAATCACCTTAGAATCACCCGATGTTTTCCAGTACAAAACAGGTCGTTGTGAATCTTCCCGGAAGCGCATTTTCAGATTACCTTCTGAAAAGGAGGCAGTCTCAGGAAAAGCAAATCCTACCTGAGTTTTGCTCTGAGGTTGAAGAAAATCAAACAAATCCATTGACCTGGGAATGGTTTTTACCATATGGCTGGTATCTGTTTTATGAATGAGTATCCGTCCTCCGTAAACTGTTTTGTTCACCTGATTGACGTCGGTTACTACATCCCGTTCCAACCATTGGCTGGCAAAATCAAACAGCAGGTTTTGCTGGTATTTCTGAAAATAATACTGTTGGGAACTCAGGTAAAAATAGCAGGCCGGAAGCATCGAAAAATAACAGAGTTTCACAAAAATCAGATACGAATACCATCGGACATACGCTCTGGGTGCGGGGAGAATACCATTAAGGAATAAAATCGAATTCTCTGGCTCCTTAGGCTGAATCCAAAGCTTAATCCGCTTCAGTATATTATGAGAGAAAAGGGGTGCAATGAACATTGGAATTCCAATGAGAATCCAGATCAGTAAAAACCAGTACACACCAGAAGCAGGGCAGGAACATCCAACGAAAACAGCCAGAAATGCGATAAGAATGATCGTTCCGATAAGGCTCATCACCTTGTACATTTCCTTTTTGTCTTCCTGAGGGTAAATCCAGCTCAGATAAAGACGGCCGTTTTTACGGACGGAACCTTTCGTTACAAATTGGTAGACCAGCACAGATACCAGAAATACCAGTCCGAGAATAAACAAAAGAGTGGTTGCTGTAGCAAGGAGGGCATCCATTTTAAACTGTTGCCAGAATGCATTGTCTCGGATCCGGACGAGGAAAAAACCTGGATATCCTTCCAAAGGCTTCACATGAATTTCGCATTGCTTTTCGAAATACCGGGAGTCAATCAAACCTGGGACACCTGCTTTGATTAATGCTTTCAGTTCTTCCCCATTCTGGAGCTCATCAACCAGATTTTCCTGCATGTTCCGGGAAGTAACTGTGTGCAAAATCACTTTGCCTTCCCTGTTAATCAGAGCAATCTGATTTCCTTTGGGCAAAATTGCATTGGAAACGGATTTTGGGTTTACCGAAAGACCTGTAACGAAACCTTTAATATCTTTTGAACGAACTTTATTGCGGGTGGCAAAAACCATTTCAAACTTCCCATCGGTCCGCGAGATGACTGGCTCAATGGCAAAAGTATCTTTCCGCGTTTTGATTTTCTGAAAATAGTCCCGCTTGCTTAAATCCACATTGAGGATGAAATTACTGGCAACGAAAACACCGGAATCATTGTAACCACCAATCGTTTCAATTGCTCCGCCTTCTAATATTCTAAAAATGTACTTAAGGTCAACTCCAATTTTACTTTTGTATATTCTGGTATTGGGATCAGTTGCTATTCGTTTCAGAACCGATTTAGCAGAATCCATTTCCTTTTTCAGAGAAGAATGGACCGATTGAATCAGTGAATCAGAGGCCATTGCATATCTTTTATCTTTGAAAAACAAGGTTCGACCCGAATTCATAAACCAAAGAGACAAAACAGCAACCAGCAGAAATGAAGTGATGTACACTGCTGAAACATCTGAAAGATTGAGCTTGTCCTTTTTCCCCAACACCCAGATTTTGAAAAAGGGCATGAGCAGCATGGCCATAGTCAGAACAAAAAACAAGCTGATCAGCACATATGGCCTGACAGTGTTGATCTGACTTTGAATTCCCTTTTCCTTAACAAACCCCCCGATGGTAATTTGTGCATCATCCTGGTGTAGAGCAAGTGGCATCGCAAAAACCCTGTAACGGATTCCATTGATCTCCACCTGTGTATCACAGCTTTGATACAACTTCTTATCCAGACCCGATGACTTTATAAACCGATCTTTCGAAAGCCCAAGTTGGGTGCCATCGTAAATAATTTTGTCATTGGCTACCAGAAAAAATCCATCAAAGGCTACGTTAGAAAGAATGGGTTTTAGAAAATGATCCAGTGAAATGATTCCAATAATGCGCTTCGGCTCCCGATTCTTTTTATCTCCTTTTCCAACACCAGGAAACAAAAGGTTTTGCTGTTCATTCAGTTTTATCTGGTCTGTTGCCTGGATAAACTCTGGTTTCCAACCGGAGAACCTGCGGACTGAAACACTGGAATCAAAACTGCCTGCGTCATTTAAAGCATCAATTATGGTTTTACCATTTTCCTCACTGGATGCATAATTGTTGATTAAAACATGGTAGGCCTTCACTTTCTCCGTGAGAATATCCCCTGATGTTCTCAACATCCGAAAATTCTGTTCCAGCACATAACGCTCGTTATTGGGAATGTACACCCCGTAGTAATACAGCAAAAGGACAGATATCACTCCGACTGTGCTGAGAATCTGGAGTACTCTGCGGTTGCGCCTGAAAACTCCCATCATAACAGATTGGGTTTAAGGAAAGAAAAGCTCCCCAATGACCTTACTGACAGCACAATTTCATGAATGGTCCAACTGCTAATCTGTGAACGGAAATATTCTCCCTGCGGAAAAAAATTGGAAGAGATGGCTGCAAAGTGGGCTGCATCATCAAATGGGGCCGATTTTAGAAACGGCTCACGAACAGAAAAGGAATTCATTAATATTCATACAGAAGGGATGAAAAAAATATTAATGATGTTGTTTCCGACAAATGTAGATTTTGATTTGAAAAAGACAAGAGAATGAGCAAAAAATAGAGCTGCCATTCATACCGCCCTGATCACAAGTAACGCTCAGTTGAATGCCTATACATTCCAACAAACAATTCGTGGATCTCGGGTCCTGGCTCAAATGCGTTACTCATTTTGATTATTATCCTCATTTTTTGGCCGCTGAAGTCCTGACTGTTTTTCCTCTTTTGTCGGATTATCAAAGTTCTCCAAGATGGCTGACATTGCCAGTTTTTTGAGGAGATTCCTGTAAGTGGTGCGTTGATGGGTCGAATCCTCATGCAACATGAGAAGAAAAGCCAACTCAAAATCGGCATTTTCAGGATTCCGAAGCAAGGTCCGGTTGCCGGGTTTTGTTCCGATGATCTGCTTTACAAACCTCGCCGATTTGGGAAATACGATGTAGACAAACCGGCTGTCATCGAGCCCGTTTTGAAAGTGGTTGCAGGTGGCAACACTGGATTCCCCAGGTTGATTCTGAGGACCTCTGTCAAACACTACACCCACCACAGAATCGATGGGAACGCGATTTGAATCGAGTTTGTACGTGATGGTCAGATCGCCGGCACCAACTTTTGCCTTCTTCAAACCATCATAGTGATTTTGCCCGGTTTTATTTCCGGGCAAGACAGTGCCAAACAAAATGTGTGGATTAAAAACTGTACGAAATGTACTTTCAAAACTGTTTGATGCCTGTGTAGTGCCTGCGACGGTTGCTCCAGACCAATCATCATCCATATCGCAATCGGCCCTGAAACCAAGTGCGAGTGAGTCGCCATAAATGGTGAGGTCGTATCCCTTTTTGTAGTAACCGTGCAAAATGCCACCTGTCTCATTTACACGGTAACAGACAGGGGCCTTTGACACTTCATTGGAATCGGCAATGAATTCTTGCGCCGATGCAGCCGGAAGAAGGAAACTAGCGAACAACAGAACTGACAAGGATAATCCGAATGGCATTGCGAAAAGATTTTGAAAAGAAAGATCTGGTTGAAAGGAATTTCAATCAAATTTGTGAAGTCTGCAATCGTAATCTGGAATTCGTCCGAACTTCAAATTACGTCATTCGGAACAAACGATCAGGGCCAGTACTTTCTTTGAATCTTTTTGAAGACATCAGAAGAATAATTCTGATCCGGACAAAATTGAGACGGTACAAGAATTCAAACGAAGATTTTTGCGGCTGCATAAAAAAGAGGAATCTCAGTGGCTACACACGAATAGACTCTTCCCGATTAAATCTGAGCCCTTGTTTTTCTGAACTCTACTCTTTCAGCAGGCAACCGGCTGCTTTCACAATCGCCTCGGCTTCTGGCTTTTTTGGGGCACCTTCGATCGGCTTGTCAAACAGAATCCTCACCTGAACAATGGGACTGGCCGCAAGCTTTTCCATAATTTCTTTCGTGATCCGGTAATAGGGCAGATACTTGGACACCATCCCGTTCATATTAGCGATCTTTTTAGGTGCATATTCCTTATCCGGTACCAGTTTGATCATCTCATAATTTTCGAGTTTGAGGTAGAGGGTGTCTTTTGGCGTGATGGAATAAGTGAGAGAACCAACGATCACAATGTCCATAAAACAACTCAGCTTCTCAGCCCCATCTTTCCTTAACTGAAAGGCATAATTCTTCACCAGTACATTCCTGGATTCTTTAAATGGTTCACCTGTGTTGTTGTCTTTGCCTTCTTTATAGAATTTACAAGGTTGGGCTAATGCTGGAGCTGAGAGCATTCCGGCAAGAAGAAACAAGAGGATCAATTGGTTTTTCATCTGATTTGATTTGAAGCAAAGAAAGGAATTATTGCCTGATTATGCGATGGAACTTCCCCCATGATCCGATTTTTCACAATTCGCGGTAAGAAAATGGAGTTGGGATATACAGGATATTTCCTTTGAAATCAGTGACTTCCTTACCGAATCCTGAGATTCCATTTCCGTAAAAGTGAATCAAAAACCGAGTGCGTGATTATCGAGGGATTCCCTCTGATCAGGCAGATGGGTGAACGATTACTTTAGTGATGTTACAAACCGGTGTATGGGTTCGAAACGGGAAGAATCGGATGGTGGAGGAATGGTTTCGAGAATGTTGATGAAGGCGGAACCGATGATGGCACCGTCTGCATACCGGCAAGCACGGTCGAAGGTTTCTTTTGAAGAAATGCCGAAGCCGATCAGGGTCGGGCTTTTAAGCTGCATGGAATGAATCCGGTTAAAATAAGAAACCTGTGACTCGGAGACATCGGTTTTGGCGCCAGTCACCGATGAAGAAGACACCAGATAAATAAAGGACGAACTGAGCTCATCAATTTTGCGGATGCGTTCTTCGGATGTTTGTGGGGTGACCAGAAAAATGTTGAAGAGTCCGTACTGCTCAAGAATGATTTTCCATTGGTTTTCGTATTCCCAAAGCGGCATATCGGGAATAATGAGTCCGTCAATCCCTACCTCCTGACAACGTTTACAAAACGCCTCTACACCAAACTGATACACCGGATTAAAATATCCCATCAGCAAAACCGGAATGGTGACGGTCTCTCTCAGTTTCTCAATCTGCGAAAACAGAAGTTTCAGACTCATACCATTCTCAAGGGCCTTTTCGTTGGAAGCCTGGATAACAGGTCCATCGGCAACTGGGTCAGAAAACGGGATGCCGATTTCAATGAGATCGGCACCGGCGTTTTGAACTTCTCTGGCGATGAACAGAGTGTCTTCCAAATATGGAAAACCTGCTGTGTAGTAGACCGACAGAAGGTTTTTCTTTTGTTTCGCAAAAAGACCGGTAAGGCGGTTGGACATCCGCTTAGAATGGAAGATCGTCTTCCGGAAGCGGTGCAGGCGGCAAACCTGCATAAACCGGAGGCTCAGAATCAACACCCGCTGAAACCGGAGAAGCGGCTCCTTTACGGACGGTCCACGCTTTGACTTCAGTAAACCATCGGCCGTTGTACTCCCGGCTTTCGATATCGAAGCTCACAGTTACTTCCTCGCCAACTTTGAGTGCAAACTGATCGATTTTGTCTCCCCAGGCATTGAAACAGATTTTTTTTGGGTACTGATCTTTGGTTTCCAGGATGTAATCCTGCTTACGCCATGCATTTCCTGTTTTGCTCGTTCCTCCAACTTCGGGAAGAATCTGAACGATGTTTCCTGTTAATTCCATTTGTTAGTTTTAATAAGACCGGCAATTTGCTTGTCTGTCCGCGAATCTGCAAGACAGCCGGATAAAAATAAATTGAATCGTTGGCAAATTCTATCCAATAGGGGTTTGGTCCTGAAACATTTTTCTTTCCGCATAGAAAGTACCGAATGGAATCAGAGAAAGTACAAAGCCCAGAAAGGTTTTTGACCAGGTCCATTTGAACTGGTAATGGGCCAACAGTAAGAGAACTATATACAATACAAACAACCAGCCATGAAGCATGCCCACTTTACGCACCATTTCGGGTTCCTGCCAGAAATATTTCAGCGGCATGGCAATGAAGAGAAGCACCAGAAAGGAGATTCCTTCCAGAATGGCGATGAGCCTGAGTCTGGACAACGTATTGTTTTTCTGAAGTTTAGGATGGTTGGAATCCAGTCCGGCTGTGGTTTTCATAGAATAATAAATGCGGTGCAATATCGGGGGCAATTCTCAAATCGAAGGTCAGTTTTGTAAATTGGACAATTAGAATCGCATCTTGCAGCGGCATTGAGCATCCAACCATGGATTCGACACCGATTCAATATTCAGTCACGCAGAAAATCAGAAGTGGAAATTGGGAATCCCGCAAGGATGATTCCACATCTGCTCTGATCCAGATTCTACCGGAAGGCGTCCGGATTTTACTTTCGGATGCAAACCAGCCAATGGAACTGGCACTGGATGAAATACAGTTCACCAGTTCGCTGACAGAACACCAGAAGGTGGAACAGTTTTCCCGTTTTTTGCCATCGGGTGTTCTCGCTGAATCGGCTGTTACATCTGTGACCATTTCGGTGGAACCTCGTTTTTACAGTTTGCTTCCAGTGGAATTGTATTCAGACGAAGCAGCAGAAAACTGTCTTCGGTTGCTGAGTGACATTCCGTTTGAGTTCACGGTTTACCATGAAAAAACAGGAAACGATACTGTCCTTTTTTACGCAGTTCCGAATGAATGGAAGAACTGGGCAAGCCAGCTTTTTTCGGCATCTGAAGTTCACTGGACCTGTGGCATCAGTGGATTGATCCATGAGGCATTGTCGATGACTCCATCCGGTGAAAAAGCTGTATATGCTCATGTGGATACCCGCAGTTTCTTAGGCATAGGGGTAGAAGACGGGAAACTCATCTTTGCGAATTACTATCCTTTCAAAGCCGAAAATGATCTTCTCTATTTTCTCCTGCTGATCATGGACGAAACCGGTTTGCTGCCTGAGTCGGCTCCTGTTTATTTGAGTGGAAGTATTCTTTCCGGATCTTCCGGATTTGAGAAAATCAACCGATATTTTGGCAACCTGCGATTCGTAAAAAACCCGGTTCTTCCAAATGAATTTCCTACGCAGGATACCTTGCAGCATCCGTATTATTATGATCTGACCACTCTCCGGCAAAC
>DAIOVD010000031.1:24709-27242 GCA_036759185.1 Catalimonadaceae bacterium
CGCAGGATACCTTGCAGCATCCGTATTATTATGATCTGACCACTCTCCGGCAAACCTTGATTCAGTCATGACACGCAAAGCTATTTTTCCCGGTTCTTTTGATCCGTTTACCAAAGGCCACGAAGATGTAGTGCTTCGTTCTCTTGGTTTATTTGATGAAATTGTGATTGCGATCGGGCACAATTCTGCCAAAAACCGGTATTTTCCTTTGGATTTGATGGTGCAGAAAATTGAGGAAACTTTCGCTCACCAACCACGGATTTCAGTAGCGGTTTTCCAGGGACTCACGGCTCATTTTGCCCGGTCCATTGATGCGGGATTTATCCTTCGGGGATTACGAAATACCACCGATTTCGAATATGAAAACAGTATTTCCCAGGCCAACCGGATGATCTACGATGGACTGGAAACCGTATTTTTGATAACTTCGCCTTCCTTGTCGGCCATTCGTTCTACCATCGTGCGGGATCTGCACAAATACGGCGGGCCGGTGAACGACTTTCTACCTTACCAACTGTAAAAAAACTATGCGAACCATCCGTTTTCATGTTGCCTCTTTCCTTGTTCTGGTTGCCTCAATCTGCATTTCAGCAACTTTTATTCCGGCTGAACCAGTCCCTGTAAATGAAGAAGGACTTCATTGGATGACTTTGGAAGAAGCTGAAGCCGCCTGCGAAAAAAAACCCCGCAAAATCTTCATCGACGTGTACACAGACTGGTGCGGCTGGTGCAAAAAAATGGATAAGTCGACATTTGCCGATTCACTTGTTACGGCGTATGCCAAAGAAAAATTCTATGCTGTGAAGTTGAATGCCGAAGACAAAAACAACATTATTTTCAAAAATAAAGTCTTCAAATACAACCCTCAGATGCAGGCCAATGATCTGGCAGTAATGTTGTTAAATGGCCAAATGAGCTACCCTACAATTGCCTATCTGGATGAAAAACTCACACCGATCCAAACAATGGGTGGCTATGTGGATGCAAAGCAGTTCAACATGCTTCTTCACTTTTTTGGAGAAAACGCATACAAGAAAAAGAAGAGTCTGGACGAATTCAGCAAATCGTTCCGTCCGTAAGAAATACGGTCCTATTTGATACTCCCGCTGATACCGAAACTGATCAGGCCGTAATTGCCTTTTCCGATTTCCGCGTTGATGCCAAACACTGGTGTAATGAGGTATTTGGCACCGAGGATCAGGCCTACCGATGGGTAAATACTGACATCATATTCGGAACGGGCTGTGGTAAAGCCTTCATCTACAGACCATGTATTGGAAACCAAGCCAATGAAAAGTCCGCCATAAATATCCCATTCTTTCACATCAATGTCGGCTCCCATTTGCTGGTTTATCACATCTGTGATATGGAGTAATCCCCTGGCGCCAAAAGAATAGGAAGAGAGGCGACTTTTATAGCTTATACCTTGTTCTACGTCGGTATATGTGATTCGGTAGAAACCAAGATAAGGACCAATACCAACATGTGGCGTAAGGCCATATTCTCCGGACAAATGCAAAGGCCAGAAAGCCCTGGTATTTCCAAAAGAAGGATAACCAATGATTCCAATGCTTGTATTGATATTAAACCAGATGCTGTTGGTTGCAAACGGCCATTTCGCTCCGGTTGATGGGAGAGACCATCCAAAAAGATCTTCGTACAAGAGCACTTTTCCAGGTGTGGATTTTCGATTTAAGAGGGTTGAATTGGTGGCAAATACACTGGGAGTGAGTCCGCCGAAAAGCAAAACAAGAAACAAAATCTTTTTCATACTGGTTGAAATACAGACTGCAAAGAAACAAAAGGTTCGCAGGGCAATTGCTTGATTGAAAGGTGGATGTAAACTATTGAAACAAATTAAACCCCGTGAATTGTGTTATTTTTATCAACCAAAACCCAAACCGGATAATAAACTAATTATCAACTGGTTTCATCTTTAACCAAATTGCGTGGAAGAAAAAACAAGGCGTCAGAACTTTGCCTGTATTTGATTTGCAAAAAAACCAGACACTAAAACCAAAAAGGAAATTATGGCCAGACATTGGATCGTGACCGGAGTATCAACAGGACTTGGAAGAGCCATTGCTCTACATGCAGCACAGAATGGAGATTCGGTTACAGGAACTGTCCGGAAAGCCGAACAGATTGCTGAATTTAATACTCTGATGCCTGGAAAGACCTTTGGGGTGATGGCCGATGTAAGGGACAAAAAATCCTTGAAAGAATTGGTCGATACCGTCCTTGAGCAATTTGGCCGAATTGATGTGCTTGTAAATAATGCAGGTTATGGATTGGTTGGAGCGATTGAAGAATTGTCGGAACACGAACTTCGGGACCAGATGGAAGTAAATTTTTTCGGTCCGGTTTTCCTGAGTCAGTTGGTTTTAGCTTCAATGAGAAAAAATCGAAGTGGGCATATTTTCAACGTTTCATCGATTGCCGGGTTGAATGGTACTGCAGCACTGGGCATGTACAATGCAAGTAAATTTGCTCTGGAAGGGTTTAGTGAAGGGCTCCGGCTTGAAACAAAATC
>DAIOVD010000031.1:27342-29642 GCA_036759185.1 Catalimonadaceae bacterium
CCTGGAAAGTTAGGGGGGAGGCGACGGATTTTGAGTAAGCTTTGACTATTATAGAATATTGTCAAATATTTGCACACTTAATCGCGTGATTTTCTGACGATCCATCTCAAAATTGTAATCAATTGAGATTTTGAACCTGAATTCAGAAATCACCTAAAAATCAACAATCAAACGTAATGCAACTGTTCTATCAACTTCTGTATCATCCCCAAATCAATCCAATTATTTTAGGAATAATTAAACTCATTCCAGGCCTAAAAAATATCATCCGGTTTCCTCCATCAGGTATCATTACCTTGACTCTCAGGAATGGGAAAAAGATGAAACTCAATACAAATCAAACTTGTCATGTCACATCTGAAGTTTACTGGAAAGGAACCAGCAGCTATGAATATTCTGATATTTTTGAAAAGCTTTTTGAAAAATCAAGTGTGTTTCTTGATGTTGGTTCTAACATCGGGTATTATGCAATAATGGCAGGGGTTTCAAATCCAAAATTAAAAACGTATGCTTTTGACCCATCACCAGGACCTTATGAATACCTTTCTCAGAATATCAGAATCAATCATCTGTCAAATGTGTTCGGATTTCAAAAAGCATTGTCTAATGAAAACGGTCAGTTCTCGTTTCAGGTTGCCGTTAACCCAAAGTACACCTACTTAAAATATAATAGCTTAGGAGGCAGTGGTCACCTGGCCGGTGTCAGGGTTGATGAAAGCCCTGTCGTTGTTACCGTTGATGCGATGACACTGGATTCTTTTGTTGAAGCACACAAAATCCAGACAATTGACCTGATAAAGCTAGATGTAGAGGAAGCTGAACATCTCGTAATTGAAGGAGGGCAAAAAACTTTGCTGGCGACAAAACCTATTCTGGTGTGCGAGGTATTTTCGTCCGAAATGCTTCAAAACTTAGCTGCTTTACTTGGAAATTCCGACTATAAACCATTTATTTTTCGGAATGGAAAACTAATTGCTTCGAATTATAACGAGTCTTCTGACATTAATCAGATTGAAAATTTCTTTTTTGTTCCAACCGAAAAATTAGAATGGATCAGGGAATTTCTTTAATTCGCTTAAAATTTTACCTTATGAAAAGCTCAATAATTACAATAATTCTTTTTGCCCTAACCTTTCAAACAATCTTCGGGCAAGTACCGGGGAATTTAGATCCTGCTTTTAACATTGGAACGGGTGCCAACAATTGGGTGTACTCAATGGATCAATACCCTGGGAACCGGGTTGTGATTGCAGGAAATTTCACATCATTTGCAGGCATGAACCAGTCACGATTGGCTATGCTCACTCCCTTTGGAACTCTAGACCCAAGTTTTAATGTGGGGACTGGTGCTGACAATACTGTTTGGTCAGTTGCTGCGACAAAGGATGGAAAATTAGTTATTGGCGGTAACTTCACGAGTTATAATGGAAATTCTGTTACCAGAATTGCGAGAATTCTTCCAAATGGAAAAATTGACACCACTTTCAAGACCGGGACTGGTGCAAACAATTGGGTTCGAATCGTTATTCCCGTAGATTCTGGTAAAATCATTGTCGGTGGTGAATTCACTTCTTTTAACAACCAAACCCGCCCTTATCTGGTTCGATTGCGGGAAAATGGGTCTATTGATTCCAGTTTTAAATATGCAACAGGCTTAAATGGGCGAATATTAAAAGCCAGGCTTGCCCTCGATGGTAAAATTTTAATTGGCGGGGCATTTACTCAAGTTGGCGCTCAGCCTGCTTTCAGAATTTGCCGCCTGAATCGTGATGGTTCTATAGATACTTCATTCCATTCAGGAACCGGTTCTGATGGAGAAATGAGGGCCTTTGCTTTTCAGCCGGATGGAAAAACTGTGATTGGAGGATACACGACCTCCTACAATGGAACCAGCAAAAACAGAATATTACGGATTAATTCTAATGGAAGTATTGACTCCACATTTCACAATCCAAGCTCATCAGGGCCAATCTATGATGTTGCAATGCAACCAAATGGGAAATTTCTGGTTTGCGGTGCATTCCTTACATATGATCAGAAACCATATCCGTACATCGTTCGGCTGAACTCAGATGGCCGTGTCGACACTACATTCAAAACAGGACTTGGTCCAAATGACGGTGTCGAGTATTTTTCTCAGAAGTCTACAGGAGAAATTTATATATCAGGCAATTTCACAACATACAATGGTATTCAGAAAAACAGGATAGCCAGAATTTTTGGAGATTCAGTAGCACTACATGATACCAACACCGTTAATGTGATCCAGGGTAAAATTTTTGTCAATGTTGACAATAACT
>DAIOVD010000032.1:0-2301 GCA_036759185.1 Catalimonadaceae bacterium
CAGGAAAACGAACTGGCTGAACTCAGCCGGAAACTGGATCGGGCAAGGGTGGTCGCAAGCCGGGCTGGCGTGATCACGTACGTGAACAAAAACATCGGTGCCTCCGTAAATGAAGGCGATGTCCTTGTCCGGATTGCCGATCTCAACAGTTTCAAAGTGCAGGGAAGTTTATCGGACAACTTTCTCGATCAGGTCCATGTCGGGTTGCCGGCGATTGTGAACATCAACGATGTTTCGCTTCGGGGAACGATTTCCAACATTCAGCCAACCGTTCAAAACGGTGTGATTCTCTTTGATGTTCAGCTTGAAGAAAAGCGACACAAATCACTCAGGCCCAACATGAAAGTGGAAGTATTTCTGGTAACTGCCTCTCACAACGGTGTCCTTCGTGTAGCCAATGGACCGGCCTTCAAAGGCGCAAAATCACAGGAGTTGTTTGTGGTTTCCGGGAACAAGGCCATCCGCAAAACCGTGCCGACCGGACTATCCAGTTTCGACTTCATCGAACTGAACGGCCCTGTAAAAGAAGGCGATCAGGTGATCATCTCCGACATGTCGGAATTCAATCACATGGACGAAATCACCCTAACCGATAACAAGCCATGAGAACAAAGACAGGGATCTTTTTAGGGCTGCTGATCTTCGTTATGGTACCGTCCTTTGGACAGATGGTATCGTTTTCCCTTCAGGATGTGGTGGCCATGGCAAAAGAAAAGTCAATCGCCGCCCGCCAGGCCGTGACGGTGAAAGAAACCCGTTACTGGGAATACCAGACCTTCCGATCCAACTACAAGCCACAGCTTTCGCTCAATGGGGTGTTGCCGGGTTACAACAAAACCTTTACCCAGGTTGTGCAACCCGACGGCAACATCCGGTTTCAGCCGGTGTACAACAACAACTCTTCGCTCAATCTTTCCTTTTCCCAAAGTCTGGCAGCCACCGGTGGTTCTGTTTTCGGGACAACCCAGCTCCAGCGTTTCGACGACTTCCAGCAGAAATTCAGTCTGTACAATGCCGTCCCTTTTGGCGTGGGTTACAGCCAGCCGCTGTTTCAGTTTAACAATTTGAAATGGGATCGCCGGATTGAACCGCTGAAATTCAAGGAAAGCGAACAGCAGTTCATTGAGTCGATGGAACAGATTGCCATTCAGGCCTGCGAGTACTATTTCGATTTGTTGCTCGCACAGGTGAATCTTCAGATCGCCTCCAGCAATGTGGAGAATACCCGCACCATCCGAAAGATTGCCAACGAGAAATTTGAGCTGGGAAAAATCTCCCGAAATGAAATCCTGCAGCTTGAACTGGAACAGGTAAAAGCACAGAAAGCCAGCGGTATAGCCCGACGAGATCTGGAGATCAGCACCCTGAACCTGAAGTCCTTTATCGGGCTGCCACAAAGCCAGACGGTGACTCTGCAACTCCCGTTCTCAACCATCGCGATGGATATTCAAACCCAGAAAGTGCTGGACGAAGCCCTGCTCAACCGAAGCGATGCCATCGCCTTTGTCCGCCGGATGGCAGAAGCCCGACGTGACGTAGAAAAGGCAAAAGGCGACAACGGTCTCAACGCCACACTTACGGCCCAGATCGGATTTTCAAATTCACAGACGACGGTATCGTCCGTGTATCAGTCGCCCAAAGACCAGCAACAGGTGCAGCTGGTGTTTTCGGTTCCCATCCTTGACTGGGGACGATCGAAATCGAGGACAAAAACTGCCGAAGCCAATGCACGGTTCACGGCTTTTGCGGTGGAGCAGGACAAGCAGGTATTTCACCAGGAAATAGTGACGCAGGTTACCTTATTCGACATGATGAAAGACCAGCTGAAACTCACATCTCTGGCAGACAGCATAGCCAGCGAAAAGCACCAGATCGCCAAAGACCGCTATGTGTTGGGCAACCTGAGCATCACCGATCTCAGCATCGCCTTTCAGGAAAAAGACCAGGCCAAACGCGATTCGATTGCGGCACTTCGGGACTTCTGGCTTTCCTACTACAAGCTCCGGTATTTATCGCTCTACGACTTCGAGAAAGGCGAGAAAATTCAGTACCAGCCTCAACCCTAAACTTCTGTAAACGAACACAAAACATCCATCTGTTTAACGCTATGATACAACTCCAGAACATCGAAAAAGTGTATCGCACCGATACCATCGAAACCATGGCTCTGAACCGGATCAACCTCACCGTCGGCAAAGGAGAATTCCTTTCCATCATGGGACCATCCGGTTGCGGAAAAAGCACACTGCTCAATATTATGGGCTTGCTGGATGCGCCTTCGAAAGGTGAAATCCGGATTTC
>DAIOVD010000032.1:2401-15517 GCA_036759185.1 Catalimonadaceae bacterium
ATGGTCACCCACGACGAAACCATGGCCCACAAAACCAACCGCCTTGTCAGACTATTTGACGGAACCCAAGTGGGGTAAGTAGATGGTAATTAGTAGCTAGTATTTAGTAGTTGGTAATTAGTAGTAGGTAGTAAAAAAACACCTGACTGGATCTTAAAACTTTCCTCCTCTTTCCCAATCTGCATCATGCCAAAAACCGAAACTGTTATCGACATAATCTCCTCATCCTTAACTCTTAACCATTAATTCTTAACTCTTAACCCCTCCACATTCTTAATTCCTAATTCTCTCCCACAATGCTTCGAAACTATTTTCTCATCGCCATCGCCGTACTGAAACGAAGGAAGTTCTTCACCTTCATCAGTCTGTTCGGCATCAGTTTTACGCTCACCATTCTGATGGTTCTTACTGCCTTTTTCGATCATCTGGTGGCTCCCGGTTATCCTGAACTGAACAGGGATAAGTGTTTATATGTGAGTCATGTAGAGCAAAGAAACTCCAAAGAACAAGGCATGAACAGCGGTCCGGCCTCGTACTACTTTCTGGATCACTACTGCTCCAAACTGAAGACACCCGCCAAACTCGCCATCAGTTCGCTGTTCACCTCCACCAATACCTATGTGAACAATCAGAAACTGGTGATCGACGTCAAGTACACCAACGACCAGTTCTGGGATGTTCTCCGCTTTACGTTTCTCGAAGGCAAACCCTACTCGAAAGACCAGATCGACCGCCACGACCGGGTTGCGGTGATCACGGAAGGCACGAAGAAAAGCTATTTCGGGGATGTGGCGTCCGTTGTCGGCAAGACCATCATTACGGACAACGAACAATACCGTGTCATCGGTGTGGTGAAAGGAGTGCCCGTCACGCTCATTTACAGCTATGCCGACATGTTCCTGCCCCATACCCTTTCGAAAGTTGCCTATGACAAGAAGAGCCTCAACGGCATGTTCTTCGGTGTACTGTTGCCGGACAACGAAAACGACCTGGATAAACTTAAGGCCGAGTTCAATCAGATGGCATCGAAAATAAAACCACCGGAACCCGAATACGATGAGTTCATCACCTATGCCGATCCCTATTTCATCAACTTTTCCAGGGAAGCCTTTGGCGGAAAAACCTCCACCGGAATGGCAACCGTCGTGATCATTCTTTCGCTCCTGGCCTTTTTCTTCATGCTTCTTCCGACATTAAATCTGGTCAACATCAACCTGAGCCGGATGATGGAAAGGGCCTCTGAGATTGGGGTCCGGAAAGCGTTCGGGGCATCGTCGGCTACCCTGGTTTACCAGTTTCTGGTTGAAAACCTCATTCTCACATTTCTGGGCGGCATAATTGGCCTGATTCTCACATCGGCGACTTTGTACTTCCTCAACACCTCCGGACTCATACAGAACATGGATCTTAAAATCAACCTGACCGTCCTCGGATTCAGCTTTCTGGCCTGTCTGGTCTTTGGTTTATTCTCGGGAGTTTACCCCGCTTTCCGGATGTCCCGGCTGGCTGTTGTCACTGCTTTAAAATCCTGATAACATGAATACTACACCTTCCTGCTTCAGGCAAAATCGTAAACCAGATGAATGCTGCTCAACCGGGCTACTTCATCCACTCTCTCATCCTGCTGATTCCTCATTTCCAACTTTCCTTCAACCACTATGATACGCCATCTCTTCACCCTCATGTGGAACAAAAAGAAACAGAACCTTCTTCTCATGACGGAGATCCTGTTCTCGTTTCTGGTTCTCTTTGGAGTTTTTACGCTGCTGGTGCACTATTTCCACATTTACAAGCAACCCATCGGAATAGCTTTTGAACAGGTATGGGTGATCAACTACAACGGTGAAAATCCGATTGAAGTGGACAGTCCCGCCGAAAGTGCCGCCCGTTATGCCGCTGCGAAACAAACCCTCGACAACATGCCCGAAATCGAATCCTGCAGCTACGCCAGTTCCAATGTGCCGTTTTCCATGAACAACAATAATGGATCCGTGGACTACGGCAACCAGTCGGTGCTGGCCGATAACTTCACTGTCGATCCGGAATATCCTGAGGTGACCGGCGTGAAGCTGGCAGAAGGACGATGGTTTTCCAGCGACGACGACGGCTCGAAATACCATCCGGTGGTCATCAACAAAAGCCTGAAAGAGAAGCTCTTTCCAAATGAAACAGCCGTCGGGAAAATTCTGGGCGAAAAGGGCGGAAACTATTTCGAAAAAGTAGTGGGTGTGGCAGAAAACGTGAAAGATGAAGGCGATTACGTCGGCTATGAACCTGCCAAATACAACCGGATTGACACGGCCGGCTATCGCTGGGTAAGCCGGATTCTCATCAAAGTCAAGCCTGGTTACCAGGCCGGATTCGAAAACAAACTGCACAAAACCATGGCCGGCATCCTCAAAACCAGCGTCGAAATCGAAAAACTGAGCCAAAAGAAAGTATCCAAAAACCGCATCACCCTCATTCCAATGGTCATTATGCTATTGCTGACGGGCTTTCTGTTGCTCAACGTCGCACTCGGACTTTTCGGTGTGCTTTGGTACAACATCAACAAGCGCCGGGCCGAAATCGGGTTGAGAAGGGCGGTGGGTGCAAGCGGACCATCTGTAATGAAGCAAATCGTAACAGAAGCCCTGGTTCTCACCACATTTGCGGTGGCGCTGGGCTGCTTTTTCGCCGTCCAGTTTCCACTCATGCACGTGTTCAACCTCGAAACCCAAACCTACCTCGAGGCGCTGCTGCTCGCACTTTTCTTCATGTACGCCCTTGTCGCCATCTGCTCGTTGTATCCAGGTCAGCAGGCCGCGTCCATCTATCCGGCCGATGCCTTGCACGAAGATTAACCTATGATTTTCAATCTGTTGGGCGGACATTTCCCGCTATCCGCTGCAAGTCCTCGCCATCACCTTTGCCTTTATCAAGGCAAGGTTCTGGCTGCGGGCTTTCCGCTTCTATCGGGGCCGCATTCAAAAACCAGCCACCTCCGTTCGGTCATCTCCAAAGGATTTCTCAATTTTACCCCACATGATTCTCATCATTGACGACGACTTTGCGGTCCGCAGCTCTCTCACCCTCCTTCTTTCAACGGAAGGATTCGGCGTGGTGCAGGCCGATGGCAAAGAGCAGGCATTGTCGGCCCTTCAACTCCATCCGGTCGAACTGGTGATCCTCGATCTCAATTTCTCACTGGCCACCTCCGGAACGGAAGGCATGGATCTTCTCGAAACCATCCGCCTCCGGTTTCCATCCCTGCCCGTCATTCTCATCACCGGCTGGGGAAGCTTCGAACTGGCTGTACAGGGAATGCGTCTCGGTGCCCGGGACTTCATCAACAAACCCTGGTCCAACGACCATCTCCTGCAATCCATCCGCACGCTCCTCGAAATTCAGAAGCCTGACAGTCAGCGAAAAAACCGCAAAGACTTAAACAAAGAATTTCAGCTGGAAAACATCATCTCTGAAGACGAGAAAATGCTGGAACAACTCGAAACCTTGTGCCGGGTTGCCCCAACCGATGCGCCCGTTCTGATCATGGGCGAAAGTGGAACCGGCAAAGAACTCATGGCCGAGGCCCTGCACCAGAATTCTCTCCGGCGAAACAAACCGTTTCTGAAAGTCAACCTCGGCGGTATTTCATCTACCCTCTTCGAATCTGAAATGTTTGGCCATGTGCGGGGTGCCTTCACCGATGCCCGCACCGAACGCACCGGCCGCTTCGAAATGGCGAGCCGCGGAACCATCTTCCTGGACGAAATCGGTGATCTCGAAAGCAGCTCACAGGTCAAATTGCTGCGGGTTCTTCAGGACCGCACCTATGAACAACTCGGCAGCAGCAAAACGCGGTCAGTGGACCTCCGCATCGTGTGTGCCACCAACAAAAACCTGCCGGAAATGGTGTCGCAAGGCAGTTTCAGGGAAGATCTTCTGTACCGGATCAACCTCATCACGATTCACCTCCCTCCTCTCCGGGAACGCAAAAACGACATTCCCTTGCTGGTCCGACATTTTATTGGCAACCTCCGGGAAATCTACCACCGACCCGATCTGGACGTCACACCGGAAGCACTCAAATGGCTGAAGCAACTTCCTCTTCCCGGAAACATCCGCCAGCTCAAAAACCTGGTCGAACGCAGCGTTCTGATCAGCCGCAACCAACGCCTCGATGTAGAAGACTTCCGCTCCCAGCTCGAATCATCGGCCAGCCGGAAAGGCATTCTCACTCTTCCCGAAGTGGGAACGGTTACCCTCGAAGAAGTCGAGGTCCTCATGATCCGCAAAGCCCTGGAGTTTCATAAAAACCGCATTTCAAAAGCCGCTGCTTCACTGGGACTGACACGATCTTCCCTTTATCGCCGCCTCGACAAACACAACATCCCCTATGATGAAAATTCAGACTAGGTTCATCCTGTTTGTTGTTCTCATCCACCTGCTCGTCCTCACGATGAGCTATTTTGTGCTGCGGGAAAATACCTGGCTGTTTCTCGGACTGGAATGCCTTGTGCTGTTGTCAGTTGGTCTCTCGTTCAGGCTGTACAAAGACCTGATTGAGCCGTTGCAATTGCTTGGTCAGGGACTTGAAGCAATCAAGGACAAAGACTTCACCGTCAAGCTGATCGAAACCGGAAGTCCGGAAACTGATTCTCTGATTGGCGTGTACAACCAAATGATGGATGCCCTCCGGAATGAGCGACTGAAACAGGAAGAACAGCATCTGTTTCTCGACAAACTGGTCCGCCATTCACCCACCGGAATCATCATTCTGGACTTTGATGGACGCATCACAGATGTCAATCCGGCTGCTCTTCTCCTGTTGGAATTGTCATCAACCCAAAATGGTTCACATCAAACAGACCGCATCCATTCTGCGTTACCTGAAATCCAGACATTGGTCCCGGGCGAACCGGTGACCCGACAAATCCGGCCCGGCGTCACCATCCGGATTCAGTCGGCCGATTTTGTGGACCGGGGTTTCAGACGACGGTTTATCATTCTCGAAGACCTGAGCAAAGAACTGCTCCTGGCTGAAAAAAAGTCCTACGAAAAGATCATCCGGATGATGGCCCATGAAGTGAACAACACCGTCGGTCCGGTCAATTCCATTCTCGATTCGGCCCGCAAATGGACAGAATCGGGAAATTCGACAGGTGCAGAAGCTCTGACAGGCGCTTTTCAGGTTGCCTATGAACGCAACCAGAATCTGAACCAGTTTATGCACAATCTGGCCGAACTGGTCCGGCTGCCTGCTCCCCGGAAGCAAACCATTGATCTTCACAAACTACTCCACGACACAGTCCGTTTGATGGAGATTACCGCAAGTGGACAGAAGGTCTGTTTCAAAACGGAAATTCCGGATGAGCCATTCTCAGTTCAGGCCGATCTTCATCTCATGGAACAGGCAGTGATCAACATCCTTAAAAATGCCATGGAAGCCGCCGGCACGGACGGTATCGTGTCCATCCATTCGGCTCCGTCTGAAGGGAAACTGTGGATTACAAATTCAGGTCCCGGCATTTCAGAAGATATTCGTTCCCAGTTGTTTTCACCATTTTTCAGCACCAAAAAAGACGGGCAAGGCATCGGCCTCATGTTGATACGGGACATTCTCAATGCCCATGAATTTCCCTTTTCGCTTGAAACACATGCACCCGGGCAAACGGTTTTTGAAATCCGCTTTCCGCATTCAGCCAACTGAATTACCTGCCCTAAGGATTCAGCAAAGCATGAATTGTTTTGAAAGCAAAACCTGATTTTGTAACTCGCCTCTTCATTTCCATCCGCATGAAACGCATCACCTTTTTCATCTTTTCATTCATCGTCCTTTTTTGTTCTGTATCAGCTTCCGGACAAGATAAATTTTCAACCAGTGGCCGAGTGAATATTTCCGTGGGAACAGGCTTTGGACTATACAATCTGAGCAACAACCAATACGGTGATCCCGACAATGCCGCCCTGAACGGAAACCTTCAACTGGCAGCCGATCTGGGATTTATTCCTTTGCTCACAGGTGGAGTAATGGTTTACAGGAATGGATTTGCGACCGACAAAGACAGCAACGAAAGAGCAACGATTGCAGGTCTGGGCCTTTATGGACATTTGAACTTTGCCCGCCGTCCGAAAACCACCTGGTTTCTTACAGCAGGAATAGCGGGTACCATTTTTACATATGAAAACTACAATAAAAAAGGCAAGGTATCTGCCAACGGCAGTCATGTTTTTGCAGGACTTGGATTCAGGCGATATTTCGGAGATCATGTGGGCATTTTCAGCGAAGTACATATAGCCGGATACAACTACAACACATTCCGGTACAAAACAGATCAGGACCTCAAAGACCAAACGTTAATTACCTCATCCGGAAACAAATTCGGAATCGCCCTTGCCGGTGCGGAAGTCAAATTCGGACTGATTGTGGCGATTGGCGCCAACTCAAAATAAGAGAAACCTAATTTCCGTCGGTTTTTTTTCTGACTCTCCTCGGTTTTGTGAAACCGATCAGAAAATTTCTTTTCCTTGCCAGCGGATTCCATTTTTACCAAATAACCAATCTATGAAACACCCTATTTCCTTCCTTGCCTGTTGTGCATTGGTCGGCACTCAGGCATTTGCAGGCGGCTATCAGGTGGCGCTTCAGGGGCAACGCCAGATCGGTATGGCGCACACAGGAGTTGGGCTGGCGTATGATGCCAGTTCGATCTTTTTTAACCCGGGTGGGTTGTCGTTTACGAAAACGAACAACATCACATTTGGGGGAAGCATTATACGCTCCAGAGTTCGATATCTCGCACCTCAGGATGCCTCGGCTCCGAGCAATTACAGCACGATGACGAACAGTCCACTTGGAACACCGTTCACATTTTATGCATCCTACGGACCAAAAGAAGGCAAACTGAAATTTGGCCTTGGCGTATACACACCATACGGATCTTCTGTAAAGTGGGAAGACGACTGGAAAGGATACAGCGTTTTACAGGAACTGAAACTGCAGTCTATTTTCATCCAGCCAACTGTGAGTTATAAAATCACAGAAAAACTGGGAATTGGTGTAGGCTTTGTGTATTCAATTGGTTCCGTTGAATTACGGAAAGGAATCGGATCACTCAGCGGTGCAGATGGTTTCAGTTCAGCTTTGCTAAAGGGCGATGCATCCGGTATGGGATTCAACGCTGGTATTCATTTCCAGGCATCCGACAAACTGAGCATTGGTGCATCCTACCGTTCACAGGTGGACATGAAGGTAGATGGCGGAGATGCTACATTCAAGGTACCGGCATCCAGTGTATCACCACTCGGACTATTTCCTAGCGGTGGAACAAAGTTCGATGCCACTCTTCCTCTTCCGGCCACTGCCACCATCGGTTTCGGATACAAAGTCAACGACAAATTCACTCTGGCTCTTGATTACAACTACGTATTCTGGAGTGCATACAAAGAACTGAAGTTTGACTACGAAAAACCTGTGAATGGCGCCTTGTCCACAGCTTCTCCACGGAAATACCAGGATGCTTCGATCATTCGCGTTGGTGCTGAATACATGGCCACAGAAAAGTTTGCTGTTCGGGCCGGTTACTATTTCGATCAATCACCAGTGAAAGATGGATACATGACTCCCGAGACGCCGGATGCCAACCGTAACTGTTTTACACTCGGACTTGGCTACAAAATCACAGACAAGTTCTCTGCCGATGCTTCCTTCCTGTTTATCGAAGGCACCGAAAGAGAGCAGAAACAATCCGACATTGATGCAAACTCGGCTTCCAATGTGGCCGGAGGTGGCAAACCATCTCAGGACAGTTTCCTGGCCGGAACGTACAAATTGCGGGTTTTAATTCCAGGACTTTCACTTAGCTACCGCTTCTAAACCAAATTGGATATTCGTATGAAAACTCTGTTTAAAAACTTTGGGATTCTGGGAGCTGCAGGCATTGCCCTGATTTCCTGTGATCCGAAAATCGACACCCCTACCCCATCGGTGGACGGAAAAATTGATGTGAGCAACTATATCTCCATTGGTAACTCTCTCACTGCCGGTTATGCCAGCAATGGTTTATATCTGGAAGGACAAAAAGTAGCGTATCCCGTGCTCATTGCACAACAGTTCAAGCTTGCAGGTGGTGGAGAATTCAACGCTCCGTTGTTCGCAGCCAATGAGTCAGATGGAACCGGTTATCTTCGCCTGGATGGCTTCCTGAGTGCAACATCGCCTATCCTGACTTCTGTTCCCCGTGATCCGGATGCTGTGGCAGGTAAATCAGCTTTCGCCTATAATGCATCTTTGAATCCAGATTCGATCATTTTGAAACCCTATTCTGGACCGACCAACCACAACTGGGGCGTTCCTGGAATTCGGGTGGCGGACATTGAAACGGCTGGCTATGGCTATCCAAACAGCTATTTCGGACGGATGCTGACGGATGCAGAAAAACCAACTGCTTCATATGCAGCCAAGGTTCTGTCACAGAATCCAACTTTTTTCACATGCTGGCTGGGCAACAACGATGTGCTGGGCTATTCAACAGCCGGGGGAGCAGAATTGATCGCTCAATTGACTCCCGAAGCTGACTTTACGACCAAATACAAAAAGTTTATTACCGACCTCACCAACCTTCCAACCAAACCAAAAGGTGTTTTGGGCAATATTCCGGATGTTACGTCAATACCATTTTTTACAACGGTTGGCCCGGGCATAAAACTCAGCCTTCCTGCTTCGGTACCTGCGTTTTACGAGTTTAAATTTGACTCTGTATTAAACAAAGTACTGACAATTATAAACAACCCTGGAAATCCGGGAGTTACCATTCTGGATACGACAAAAGGTAGTCCTGTATTAACCTCACGTATTGCCTCACTGAATTCGGCAACCGGGACATTTGAAGGAGATGTATTTTTCACATTAACATTTTCTCCATATGCCGGAGATCTGGGCAAACCGAAAGGGGCAGCCTGGAAAGCGATCATTAAAACTGTTATGAAGCAATATGGTCTTCCTTCGGCATTGGAACCTGTGATCTGGGCAAATTCAGGACTGGATACCACCCAACCTTTTGGTTTCTCCCATCGCAATCCGGTTCCGGATGTGTTTGTACTTAACAGTGCTGAAACGGCCAAAGCAAGGGCAGCCGTTGCTGCATTCAACAATGTTATTCAAACAACTGCTACAGAACATAACCTAGGCTATGTAGATGCCAACTCGTATCTGAAATCCATCACCAAAGGTGCTTACTACGATGCCATCTCCACAAACTCCTCTTTCCTATCAGGTGGTGCGTTTTCCCTCGATGGTGTTCACCTTACTCCAAGAGGAAATGCATTGGCTGCCAATGAATTCATCAAAGCCATCAATGCCAAATACGGAACCAAAATTACGGTTCTCAATCCGGGTCAGTACCGGGGAGTGACTTTTCCGTAACCAAACGTTTCAGATTAAGAAAGGCGGGCTACAAAATGGCCCGCCTTTTTTTAGGGGCATCTCCTGTTTTACAGCTGTTTAACCCGAAGAATCACATAAGAAAGTGGTCAAAACCCAAAGATGCACTTCCCTTTCATCTGCATTGTTTTACCATTGTTAACCAGTTGGCATTTTGCACTGATTTTAGGAACCAGATGTAAAACAAGGCGGGTTTTTGTTTTTAATTTCTACTTTTGCTTCCCGCTGTTACCAATCAGCGCAATTAATTCTTATACACGTCGACTGATTCTACACCTTGGCAAAAATTCTCATTACCGGTGTTGCTGGTTTCATAGGTTCACATACTGCAGAGCTTTTCCTTCAAAATGGTTTTGAAGTAACGGGAATAGACAACTTCGATGAGTTTTATCCAAGAATCAAAAAAGAAAAAAATCTGTCAGAACTCTTGAAACACCCATCATTTACATTTGTAGAGATGGATTTTGAGAAGGCCGATCTACCTGGAACTTTTCCGGAACCATTCGATGGAATCATCCATTTGGGTGCCAGAGCCGGGGTTTTGCCTTCCATCAAAAATACAGAAGGCTATATTTCCTGTAACATCACAGGCACCTTTAAAATTCTGGACTTCATGGTGAAAACGGGGGTGCAAAAACTCGTTTTTGCCTCATCCTCCAGTGTTTACGGCAATTCACAGATTCCTTTCCTGGAGTCATCTGATGTGAGTAAGCCTATTTCGCCCTATGCTTTCTCGAAAAAAGCAGGCGAATTACTTACCTATAATTACCATCACCTATACAACATCGACGTATTAAACCTTCGGTTTTTCACAGTGATCGGTGAGAGGCAACGTCCTGATCTGGCGATTCATAAATTCGTGAAGTCAATATTGAACAACGAACCGATCACTTTGTATGGCAAGGGAGATACATCCCGAGACTACACATATGTAAAAGACATTGTTCAGGGCATATGGCTCGCTTTTGAGTACCTGCGTAAAAATGAGGGGGTGTACGACATTGTCAACCTTGGAAACAACAAACCCGTAACCTTGCTCGAAATGGTTGAAACCATTCAGAGAGTGCTGGGCGTGCAACCTGAGATATTATTTACAGACCCCAAGCCGGGAGATGTAGAACGGACTTATGCCAGTATCGAGAAAGCAAAATCTCTGATTGGCTACGAACCCAAAACCTCATTTGAAGATGGTGTCCGACATTTTGTTAACTGGTATCAGGCACAAACAGAAAATTGAATGCTGGAAAAATCACCCGCTCAGGTTCTCATAACGGTTGTCATTCCTTGTTATAATCATGGTGCGTACCTATGGGACGCCATCCGAAGTGTTGAAAACTCCGGATTTCGTGATTATGAAATGATCATAGTTGATGATGGGTCCACAGATCCGGAAACACAACGAATCGCGAAAGAAGTACAGGAGGCCGGATACCACATTATTCTTCAGAACAATCAGGGTGTGGCAGCCTCACGGAATAATGCGATCAAACTGGCGAAAGGAAAGTACATCATTCCTCTTGATGCTGACAACAAACTTCTCGCTCCTTATTTTTTTGAAGGCGTGAAGATCCTGGATGAAAATCCAAAGGTGGGTGTCGTGTACGGAGATGCCCTGATCATCGGTGAAAAATCTGGAAGCTGGAAAAACCACCCGATGGTGATGGAAGAAATCCTGTTTGAAAACAACATCGATACCTGCACCATCATCCGGAAGAAAATGTGGGAAGAAGTCGGTGGATATGACACCAACGCACCTGTACCTACCCGCCAGGATTACCTGTTCTGGCTCGACTGCATAAAACACAATTGGGCGTTCCATTACCTACCACAATTCTGTTTCGAATACCGCTTCCTCGATGGTTCAGAAGTAAGAAAGTATTTCAGGATTTCAGCCAAACGCATTGCCATCACAGAATACCTGTATTCAAAACAGATTCCGTTGATTGACAAAGCTGTTGCCGGAAAGCAGATTTCGGTAGAAGCGGCCAACCATTTAAAAGGCAGACTCAGAAGCCAGTTATCAAACTATCATCTGAGTTTTGGCTCCGTCTTAAAGGGCTACCGGTATTTCTTCGAAAGTTTCATTTACCCGAACGACGCTCTGCTTTATTTGCGAATCGCCATCGGTTGGCCCATCAAGCGACTTAGAAACAGATAGTATCCTAATCAAAAGCTTATTATGGATAAAATAAGAATACTATTCTCCATTTACACGAACATGGCGAAAGTCTATTTCCTTAGTTTTCTGGAACTATTGAAAATTCGCTTGTCGTATGGAGCCATTCGAATCCGGAGAAACACAACAGATTTTCACGTCTTCCACCAACTTTTTCTTTACGATGATTACAAGCTGGGGGATCTTGGATTTCAGCCACAGTTCATTGTAGATGCCGGAGCATATTGTGGTTACTCAGCCTTGTTCTTCCATCTGGAATACCCCAACGCATTGATCCATAGTATTGAACCAGCAGAAGTCAATTTTGAAGTACTGAAATACAATACAAGGAAAATGACCAGGCTTAAACTTTGGAATGCCGGATTATGGAACAAAAACACGCATCTCAAGCTGGTGGACCGAAAAACAGGTAACTGGGGATTCCAAACAATTGAAGTACCTCACGGTAATGACTTCGACATTAAGACGGTCGATGTGGATACTATTTTGAAAGAAGCCGGGATGCCACATATCGATATATTCAAAATTGACATAGAAGGCTCCGAAATGGAATTGTTTTCCGAAAATTATTCGATTTGGATTGACAAAGTGAGAATCTTCATCATTGAGTTTCATGAAAGAGTACGTCCAGGTTGCACTGATGTATTTCTGAAAGCTATCTCGAATCACCAATGGAAGTCGTTTCAACGTGGCGAAAATATGATTTACGTGAGACTGGACTGGCCACTCAAATCCTGATATGCAAAAACTGCTGGATAGAATTGCCAACCGCCTGGCCATTCTGCTGACACAATTCCATGGTGCCCGTTGCGGCAGGTTTTGCACCGTGTCGATCCGATCCACCATAAAAGTTATAGGCGGAGGAAGTATCCAACTAGGGGACCGCTGTCAGATACACGCAGGTGCGATGATCCTGTCGTATGGTGGTGCCATAGAAATCGGAAACGACGTCAGCATCAACCCATATTGTATTGTGTACGGCCATGGTGGCTTAAAAATTGGAAATGGCGTTCGGATAGCGGCTCAAACAGTCCTCATTCCATCCAATCATAATTTCGATGATAAGCACACACCCATTTTTGAACAAGGTGAAACATCAAAAGGGATTACCATCGGTGACGATGTTTGGTTGGGTGCTGGTGTACGGGTTCTGGATGGTGTAAATATAGCCCGGGGTTGTGTAATCGCTGCCGGCAGTGTGGTTACCAAATCAACCGATGAATACGGGGTCTATGCTGGTGTTCCGGCAAAGAAGATCAAGTCCAGAAGCTGATTTGTTTTACTTCCGAATTTCCAGAAGGTCATGTTTCAATTCACGGGCAAACCAAAACCCTCCTTCCGCATTCAAATGGTCCTGATCTTTAAACAGACAGTGGTTTTCATTCTGAAACTTCTGCCGGTAATCCAGAACCGGAATATTCTCAGCCACAAAACAGGAATCGGCCTTATATGATTTGCCTGCCGTGAACCGGTCATACATTGGAGTAACCGGAAATTTGATACCCATCAGTTGAAG
>DAIOVD010000032.1:15617-29458 GCA_036759185.1 Catalimonadaceae bacterium
AACCAGGAAATACCGTAACCGGAGAATGTTCTGGCAAATGACGAATTCCGGGTCCATTCATCAGAAAACGAACTAAAAACCACCGACCGGTCTTCATTGTTCATCTGTTCACGGTAAACCGACAAGGTGTGGTCATCCGCGGTAAGAAGGACGGTTTTGAGACCGGGATTCTGTTTATGAACATACACCAGCTTTCTTCTCATGTCCTGGTAGTTATCGCTTTCTGCTGAAAAATTCCAGATGCCATCGTCCTCAAGCAACTGCCCCAATGCAAGACCATGACTATCAGATAGAACCAGTGTTGTAAATCCATTACCAGTGGGAGCTTTATCCAGATAAGACTTGTAGTATAGGTCGTAGTACACCAGAAACAAGATCGAATTAAGCCCGAGAAGGATGATCCCAAATAAAAGGAACTGACGAACAACTCTCATTTTAGAACTGGAAGTAGATAAATTCAATGGAAGCATCATTGTTCCCTAAAAAATAAACAGACAGGATCAGAGCCAGGTATATCATCCAACGAACCGGCTTTCTGGATGAAAGTACAACATCTTCAAGAGGAAATTTCTTTGCTCTGCCCAGCCATTCAAAGCCAATTAATACCAGAATGAGAACACAAATTTTGGGAGAGAACTGCACCGGAAACTGAAACAAACTTTTGGAGAGAATTTTAGAGAGAATGGAAAATGCTACCTGAACAGACGGCGCTCTGAAAAAGACCCAGGCCAGACAGACCAAAAGAAACGTACCCAAAACGGAGCTGGTGTCTTTCAAACCTGAAAGCCAGCCTGGACGAGCCTGTTCTGACACTACTACTTTGTTGGTTCCTGTGAGTAACAGCGGAAGATAAAACAGGCTGTGAAGGAAACCCCAGATCAGAAATGTAAGATTGGCGCCATGCCAGAAACCACTGACCATAAACACAATGAAGGTATTTCTTACTTTCTGAAACAGATCGCCCCGGCTTCCTCCCAATGGAAAATACAGGTAGTCACGAAACCAGGTGGAAAGAGAAATATGCCACCTTCTCCAGAACTCAGCAATGTCTTTGGAGAAATACGGATACGCAAAATTCTGCATCAGATTGAATCCGAATAACCGGGCAGAACCAATGGCTATATCTGAATACCCTGAAAAATCACAGTAAATCTGAAATGAGAAAAGAACGGCTGCAAAAAACAAAGTAGCACCACTGTGCTGGGCATGATTTCCATACAATTCATTGACCAGTACGGCACAATTATCAGCAATGGCCAGTTTCTTGAAAAAACCCCAAAGCATTTGCTTGCATCCTTCGCTCCAATCCTGGCCTGAGATTGTTCGCCTCATTTCAAACTGAGGAAGCATCTGGGACGCTCTCTCAATTGGACCAGCGACAAGCTGCGGAAAAAAAGACACGAAAGAGCAAAAATTAACAAAACTACGGACAGGCTGAATTTTGCCCCGGTACACATCGATTGTGTAACTGAGAGTTTGAAAGGTGTAAAAACTGATCCCAACAGGCAGGACAATATCCAGTCTCGAAGCATCAATATGATATCCCAGAAACGTGAAAGCCCGGGAAAAACTCTCAATAAAGAAATTGGCATATTTATAATAAAGGAGCATTCCTAACTGGGCAGTCAGGGAGATACTGAGCAGAAACCGCTTTCTTGAAACCGAGTCCGAACTGCCAATGGCGATTCCTACCAGGTAATCCACCAAAGTTGATATGAAAAGTAAAATGAGAAATTTCCAGCTCCACCATCCATAAAAAATGTATCCTACCAGAATCAGAAACAGATTCCTAAATTTCACATCTCCCCTGTTGAGGATATGATAGCCAAAGAGGCAAACAGGTAAAAAAAAGAAAAACTCGATCGAGTTAAATAACATATCCCAAATCAGCCGTTTTCAATTAACTCATAGTTGCAGTATAAGAATTGGTGTCCGAACCAACCACAAACAAAACTCCAGGAAGTTCATTAATACTGAACTGACCCAAAAAACGGGAAATATTTGGTACCAGCAAATTATTCAGCTCTTCATAAAGCTTGCAAGGTCTGATCCTCCGGGCTGGTCCCGCCAAAATGAGATCCTCTTTTACGTCCCTTGATGCACAGAATTCTTGGAACCAAATTCCGGTTGTAATCATCAAAATACTCATTGATCTCCATTTCTTCGAAGCCATTACTTCTGGCAGCAGTAAAAAAATCGGAAATGTGATGCGTAAAACACGTGACTACATGCAATCCGTCTTCTGTTTCAAACCGGGCTTTCGAGCCACTGTACTGACGGAAAGGATGTAGCTCCCCAACATAAAACATCCCACCAGGCTTCAGTGCCATTGATGCTTTCCTGAAAATTTCATTCAGATCTTCCACGTGCTCCAACACTAGGCTAAAGGTAATCAGATCAAACCCGGCATCTTCTACTGGCCATGTATCCAGAATATCAGCCTGTAAAAAACGGACCCTGCCCTTTGGAATCCTCTGCCTGGCAACTGCCAGCATTTCTTCCGAAAAATCAATCGCTGTCAACGAATCACAGACTTCCATCAGCCAGGAAGTGTTTTTACCTGTTCCACACCCCATTTCCAGACCCTGACCGAATGACAGTCCATGGAGCGCTGTCCGGAGAACAACAGCCTCCAGGTCACGGGTTTTATTCAGATTGGTATCATACTGACCAGCCCACAGATTGTATGAGGACCGGACACCTGAAATAGAATTATTCATTGCGTCAAATCTGGGAAGTGAGGATAACAATTCAAAAACGAAAGAAACAAATACAACTAATCACCTGACATTCTGCACAAAAGATTGAAAAATGGTTTTGCATTTCAAATCGAAAATCTCCATTTAAATATGGTAAACATCATTTTTATTTCAGCGGCGGCTGTCCGAATTTGCTGCCGGAAACACACACCAATATGATCGAATTTTTCAACCTTACTCAGCTTCGGAATGCTGAGTTTATCAGCTATGGCCGCGATGTGCTGGCTTTATTTAAAGAACATGATCTGCCAGGCCTTGGCCTGCAAACATCAGTGACGCAGTTTGAAAAAAATCTACAGCCTGTCGTGGTGAAATACGACCAGGAAAAAGGAAACACACTGGCACATGATATTGAAAAAGCGGATCTCCGGCGGGACAATGCCGTAATCGGAATCCGGCAGGTAGCCGATGCCTACACACGGCATTTTGATGTGGCGATGAAAAAAGCCGCGGAAATTCTGCTTAAATGCATTGCACGGTATGGCAATTCAGCCATTGCCTACCAGAACTACTTTCAGGAGACAGAATCAATCAGGAGGCTGATGCATGATTTTGAAACCATGAGGGATGTAAAGGATGCCCTTGAAACACTCGGACTTCAGGAATGGGCTGATGAACTCAAAGATGCAAACCAGGATTTTCAGGTGTTGTATCAGAGACGAATGGAAAAAGAAAAGGACGATTCGGTTGGTCAGCTGAAAGACCTTCGGAATGCAGCACGTGAATCGTATGAAAGTCTGGTTCATTTTCTGGTAGCCACACACACAGTGCAGCCAAAAGATGTTTTCCAGGAACTCATCACCGGAATCAATCAGCAGATTCAGGAATACAACCGGATTCTAGAAAACCAGGTGACTCCTCAGGCTGTTTGACAATCAATATTATGGAACATCCAGATTACATAAGCATCAACCGGGAATCATGGAACGAGAGAACCCGTGTTCATGTGGATTCGGAGTTTTATGATGTGGAGGGATTCAAAAAAGGAAACAACCCTCTCAAAGAAATCGAAATCGGGCTGTTGGGAGACGTGCAGGGTAAGCGCATTCTCCATTTGCAATGCCATTTCGGACAGGACACCCTGGCTCTGGCCCGGATAGGAGCCGAAGTTACCGGTGTGGATGTATCGGATCTGGCCATTGAAAAAGCCATTGAACTGGCCTTCGATATCGATGAAAAAGCCAGTTTTATTTGTTGTGATCTTTATGACTTACCCAATCACCTGGTCGGTCATTTTGATATCGTATTTACCAGTTATGGAACCATAGGCTGGTTGCCTGACCTGAACAAATGGGCTGAGATTGTGGCCTTATATCTGAAGCCAGGCGGACGGTTTGTTTTTGCGGAGTTTCATCCGGTCGTATGGATGTTTGACAACGATTTTTCCACCATCGGTTACCGTTACTTCAATTCGGGTCCCATCATTGAAACAGAATCAGGCACCTATGCAGATACTTCTGCCAGCATCGAACAACAGTACATTACCTGGAACCATGGAATAGGTGAAGTGTTGTCGGCATTGTTGCGTTCCGGAATCCGGATTACTTCCTTTCAGGAATTTGACTATTCACCATACAATTGTTTTAAAGGTGCAATAGAAGCCGAACCCGGCAGGTTCCGGATAGAGAAACTGGGAAATCTGATCCCGATGGTCTATGCACTGGATGCTGAAAAGATGCAGTAGCAGGATCAAATAAAACAATTAGTGCCCATTGTGGACAGCTCCTGGTTTGTATGAGAACTATATTCAGGAGCTGTCTTTATTTTTTTTCAATAGGATTCCGTCTTTTCAGACCAACTATCTTGTCATTAGGTTTGAATGCACGCTTCTATGAAAAGGCCATACATCATTTATCTGATTACTACCCTTCTGGTTATTCTGGGATGTGACAGAATACATGACACACCTGAGCCTGACCAGTTTCTGATTTTCAAACCGAAGGCACTTTCATTTTCCATTCCGGAAGGCCACGCCGATGTCGTTTTTAATGTACTGGACTCAAACGATCTGAAATCAGAATACACACTAAAAATGGGGCAACCTGCTTTCGGCACACTCGAAAAAGGCACAACACCTGGCCAGTTTACGTACAAAGCACCCATTGGATTTTCCGGAAAAGACTCTGTTTCGTATGAAGTATGCCGGAATGATGTTTGTAAACAAGGCTGGATCTCATTCTACATTTTATCCGGCCAGTGCGTCCTGAAAGCAAAGGATGACACCTATTTGGTCCCAATGAGAGACACCCTTTTTCTGACGGTGCTTGAAAACGACAGCATTTGTTTTGTGAACAACCTGTCATTCCCATCTGGTGCATCCATTGGATCAATTTTCACATCCGGCAATAAAGCCGCACTTATTTTACCTCCTTTCTATGAGGGACCTGTCCAATTCTCCTATGTGATTGGCGATGGTCAAAAAGCAGACACAGCGGAGGTTTCCATTGATGTTTTTACAGATCTGTCTTATTGTGATCGGCAGTTCAAGGCAAGAAATGACACCTTAAGGCTTCTGACCGGTTTTAACTTTATTACATTTTATCCGCAGGCCCTCATTCAAAATGACCTGGCCTGTAAAGATTCCATCCGCACAAGCAGTTTTGCCATTGTGCCCTCTCCCCCATCAAATACGGTTTATGAACTGAAATTCCAGCAGAACCGCTGGTGGTTTCTGGTAAAAAAACCGCAGGACTTTACGACAGGTACCTTCCAGTACAGGCTGTGCACCAATTCCGGAAAATGTGATACCGCCACTGTCGTGATACAAACCCCTTAAATTCTACCAAAATGAAAACCTTATCAGTACAATTCAAACAAGTCCTGCTTTGTGTGATTCTGTTGATCAGTTCCACCCTTGTTCAGGCAAGTTCGTTTCAGTTAAAAATCCGGATAACCTGGGGCGATGGACCCAAACGAAATGTCCCGGTTGAAGTGCAGGGCATATCGCCTATCGGATTTACATTTTTCCAGAATACAAACGTCGATGGCTGGGCTATTTTCAACATTACCAATGAAACAAATGTCAGCGGCTACAATCAGTATAAGATCCAGTTTTTCTCTTCAGCATCAGTGAACGGAGGACAATTCGGAAGTCTTATTCGGGACACCATTTCCATTACAGATACCAATACAGCCGATGTCATCCGGATTTATTCAGGTGCAGACTCCGTTGGATGCCGACCCGAATTCTATACGGATGCAGTACCATCCATCAGTTTTCCTGGTAATCTGGAATACCAATTTACACCTGACACAGCGTTCAAATTACGAAATTGCTTTTACAGTGCCTTCACGCCTGCCGATCCAATGGGAATCAAACTCGTATGGACAGTCGATGGAGAAACCCAGCTCACCAAATTCACCGATGACATTAAAGACACCAGCAATATGTTTAAAACCATATTTAATGGCCAATGCTGTGTGGAAAAGAATGTATGTCTCACAATGACTGATGTTTTTACAGGTAATACCAGTACCTGGTGTCATCTGGTTCAGCTTGAAGCCCCCGCTGCGAACTATGTCTCTGCCCGGATTTTTTCAGGTGGGGTGATGGTTTGGGATTCAATCGAAACAGAACTCATCGGAATAACCAACTCCTACTACAGAAAATCGAAGGCGATAAAATCCGAGGATACCGTCAAATATGTATTTCTTGGGGTACCGAATGGAAAATATACCGTACGAGCCACACCAACCGGACCCATTTTAAGTCCGTTCTACACGACCACATACATCGATTCTTCCCTCTCCTGGCAGGATGCCGACACATTCTGGGTAAATTATACCCAGTTCACTCCCATTGATCTCCACCTTCAACCCTATTTCAACAATCCAATCCTTCCAAGACCAGGAATTCTTCAAGGATTTCTTTCCGGATTGGGAACCGTTTGCTACACACCCATCGCAGGGTTACAAAATCCCAAAGCAACCATTTTCACCGATTCCAAAGTGGTTCTCACCATTGTCAACAGCCAAAATCAGCCCATTGCTTCGGGATTCCTGAATCCGGACGGTACGTTCTATATGGACCAGTTACCCATCGGTGATTACTTCCTGCGGATCGATCATCCGTTTGTCAATTATTCACAGGTGCCGGTTTCGTTCACCGAGGCAAGCCCCTCCATGGTGATACAGGCTACAGTTACAGCTTCCGGTATTACCGCATTAACCCGCACAAAAGGACAGATCGCCCGGGAGGTATTGAGGTTCTACCCGAATCCAACCACAGGACAACTTCATATTCCGGATTTCCAGAAAATTTCAACACTGTTCCTTGTGAATAGTCTGGGAAAAGAAATTCAGTTGACACCATCAGCCGAACTGGACATTGAGCACTTCCCGGCTGGATTGTACATTCTGAAAGGTACTTTTCAATCCGGTGGTTCTTTCCGGAATACTGTGGTGAAACAATAAAGCGGTTTTCAGGAAGGAATTGTCTGACAGTTCCTTCCTGATTTTACAAACCCAGTTCCAGATTGCGGAATCTCGCTTCCATATCGATACAGGATCTCAAAGACGGTGAGCCGAAAGCCCAGCGTCTTTTGTATGATACCTGTAAAGGAAAGCTGTTCGCACTCAGTACCCGATACACCAATACCACACAGGATGCCGAAGATGTCTTCATCCAGGGCTTCACCCGAATATTGAACCGAATCCACGAATTTGACGGACGGAACCTCGAGGCATGGATGAAACGCATCATAGTGAATGAGGCGATCAACCATTTCCACAAACACAAAAGCCAAACCGGGTCGCACTTTACTGAACCCACCGGAAACCTGGCCAATGACGATTTCAATGCACTCGATCAATTGGAAATGGAAGATCTGCTCCGGCTGATTTCTGAAATTCCGGAAGGATGCCGGATCATTTTCAATCTGTATGCCATCGAAGGCTACCAGCACAAAGAAATTGCCGACATGCTCAATGTGAGTGAAAGCACCAGTAAAAGCCAGTACATCAGAGCAAAACAACTATTGCAGATCAAACTTAAAACAACAACAACATGGAAGAAAGAGGCCATTTAGGCAACCGGTTTCGTGATGAATCGCAGAATCCGGAAAGGGAACTCTGGACCGACATTGAAGCCGGACTGAACAGGAAGCGAAAACGCCGTCCGTTGATTATTTGGTTTCTCCTGGCTGGATTCCTGTTGATTTCAGGTGGGACCGCTTTATACCTTCATTTTTCACCTGATCAAATCCCCACGGTAGCACGGATTGAATCATCTCAACCCAATTCCGAAACCGGCCAAATTCAAATACCCATTTCCTCAGATGAAAGGTTAACAGAGACTACCGGCACTAAACATCCAAGGACCAATCCGGCTCAAGGCCCATCAAAAGAAAATCAACAAAACGACAATCAAAAGATTGAATCGATCTCCAAATCCTCTGGCAAAACGAATAAATCGCATTTCGCCAACAAACATTTTCACAAGCCAGCAGAAAAGATAAACCAAATCACACTTGAACCTGTTCGGCCGCCATCCAATGAAACGCAGGTACAAAACTCTGAAGCCATTGAAAATCCGGCAAACCTTAATCCTGAAAACCGAAACTCAGACAGTTTGGTGACGATCCAAAACAATGAAGCAACCAGGCCACTTTCGAACCTGAATCTTTTGTTTCCTTCCACTTCAACCGAAAAGAACAATCCGGAGAAGGTCCATTCGAAGGCAAATGAAAATAAGACGGAAACAAATCCGAATGTCGCCAACAATTTCAGCCAGGACCAACGAACCCAACCCGAATCTGATAGGAGTATTGTATTCAATTCTGATACAGGTTCCATTAAAGGCATTTCGGATACCTTGACGAAAAAGATGTTGGCGGTGGCGGATTCGGCTCAAACGCCAAACGATTCCATCCGTCCTCTACAGAAAGAACCCACAATTCAAAAATGGCACTTTGGTCTTGAATGGACAATTTCAGGTGTTCACAGAGAACTCTACATCAACCAGAATCCGGATTTTTCGAGAATAGAAGTTTTGAATCCACGCGATCTGAATCCGGAAAGAATCAGCCTGCAACTTGGTGGATTTATGGAACGAATCGTTTCCGAAAGACTGTCTGTGATACTGAAACCTTCCCTCCTTCTTATCCAGGACCGGACGGATGCCAACCTTAATATTCGAAAATTGGGTGTGTACAAGTCGCGACTGGACCAGGACGGAAATGAGTGGTTCCAGCCATTGTTTGACAAACAGCGAATCCGTATCCGGACGATGAGAATAATGGCTCAACTGAGTGCAGGCCTCGCTTTTCACTTATCAAAACGCAAATCGTTTGTGTTGGAAGCCGGAGTGAACCGAACGGTTTACTCAAATGTTTCGATCTCTGGTGCCGACCCGAAAGTTCCAATCTTTTCAAAAGCAAGCACAGAGTGGAACGGAGTTCTGCGTGGTGGCTTCCGGATCAAACTGACAGAAAAATTCGGAATGGAACCTTCGGCCACCTTTTTCCTCAAACCCATGGCAACAGCTCTGAAAGGAAATAAGATCACGCCTGTCCTCTTTGGTGTCAGTCTTCGGTATTCATTTCAATGAGAGCAGAAAATTCAGAATGATGTACATGATTGTTCCGGGGTTTGAATCAGAATTGTGGGGCTTTCCCCATCCGGTTTCTGTAAAACAAAACACCAAAGTCCATCTTCAAAACCAGTCACCATTCAGACAGCATTTCGGCTTTTGAAAAAAGGAATGGTTCTTGCAGTTCCAGAAATTGAGAACGTGCAAAATGGAAGAACTAAAACAAAAACTGGGTCATATCCTTGAAGCAGGGCTGATAGCGGATATTGAAAAATCGGGACAAAGGCTGACCTACAAAGAAGGCGATGTGATCATCGATTATGACAAATTCATCAAAGGAATGCCCATGGTGCTGAAAGGAAGCATCCGGGTATTAAGCCAGGATGAAGACGGACGGGAAATCCTTCTCTATTACATCAGCAGCACCGAAAGTTGCACCATGGCCTATTCCTGCTGCATGGAATCCCGCAAAAGTGGAATCCGTGCCATCGCCGATACCGATGTCGACCTTGTGATGATTCCACATGAAAAACTGGACACCTGGCTCATTCAGTATCCCAGCTGGAAAACCTATGTTTTTCAAAGCTTTAATCTTCGGTTCAACGAAATGCTTCGTTCGCTGGAAAGCATTGCCTTCAAAAAACTGGACGAGCGACTGGTAGATTATCTCAAAAAGAAATCAGCCCAGACCGGAAAAAAAGTGATCAGCCTTTCACACCAGCAGATTGCCGACGAACTGGCCACCAGCCGTGTTGTGATTTCCCGTTTGTTGAAACAACTGGAGAATGACGGCAAGGTGATTCTCTACCGGAACGAACTGAAAATCATGCCCGCACTGTAAACGGCCCACACAAATCAGCCTATCTGAAATCCCGGTTTTTACCTCGTATTCAGTCCCGAATTTACATCGGGAGGTAAGAAGCAAATACACAGAGAGCCAAAGCACTTGTCCCAGTTTTACATCGGGACAAGTGAAAATCAATTCAATACTCTGCGACTCTCAGCGTAAAATCTCCTTTACCTCTGCGGTTCCTGCATTTTGTACGGCCGCTGATTCATTCAATTCTACTTCACAAAACGCTCTGTCCAGAGGCCGGTTCGGGTGCGGATCACAAGTTGGTACATTCCTTTGGCCCAACCGGATGCATCCAGTTTCAGTTCATCCGAAACCAGGATTTCTTCTTTTGAGAAAATTGTCTTTCCTGTCGCATCCACCACATCCAACCGGATCAACTGATTCCGTTCCAGACCCGTTGCCATCAGGGAGAACACATCCGAAACCGGATTGGGCACCACCGAAAACTCCACCTTCACATCCAGATCACTGGCCAGTTCGGCACCTTGCTGACGGCAGGCATTCACAAACAACTTACGGCAGGTGGTGGCAAACTTTGGCGTACCACAGGCCGGAATGGAACCATTGGCAATCGGAGTAATCAACACGGCGAAGGTTCGTCCGGATCCAACAGAACCAGCCGATATCGGATCAAACATCACCCCGGCTCCTGTCAGGGTGGTCCCTGAAATATTGGTCGATGTGGTGTTGGTCAGCCAACCTGCCGGTGGGCCGCTGGTTGTCGGACAAACCGCATTGGCATTCTCATAATACCACCATTTCCACTGATATCCACCCGACCCAACCGGATCGACCGACATCGTGATGTTCGCAGGATTACCCGAATTGCAGAACGACTGATCTCCGGCGGCAATCGCTCCCGGATTGAAAACTGGCAGCACGGTAACCTGTCGTGCAACCAAAGCCCAGGCCGAAACAGCACCGGAACCGGACACCAGACAGGCAAAAGTTCGGGAAGCCGTCAGTCCGGAAGGTGGATCATAGGAATTAGTGGAAGCACCCGATATAAGTGTCCAGCCATTTGTGTTGTTGCCTGTTGGCGATGGAACAATTCCATCCTGGTAATACCATTGATAGGTAAACGAAACAATGCCGGACGGTGCGGTTCCAAATAAAATCGCATTTGGATCTCCACCATTGCAAATGGTCTGGTTGCCAGCAGCCAATGAACCGGGGTTGATTACAACCAATTGCGTAACGGTTACCTGCCGCACACCACTGGCCCAGAATGCACTTCCACAAACCGGACTTCCAGATAGAGTGATCAGACATGCATAAGACCTGGAAGCCAAAAGTCCGGCTGGCGGATCATAGGAACTGGTGGTGGCATTTGGAATGATGTTCCACCCTGTAACAGAACCTCCGGTTGGAGCTGCCACAATTCCATCCTGATAATACCACTGATAAGTAAATATGTTGGAACCGCCCGATGGCAAAGTGGCCAACGTCATAGACGTCGGATCTGCCGGAGCAAATTGAGATTCATTTCCAGATGAAACAGAACCGGTGGAAACAGGAGAAAGGACAGTGACCTGACGAACTCCCGTTGCCCATTTCGCTGAAACACCGGTGGCCGAAACCAGACAGGCATAACTGCGGCTAGAGGCAAGTCCGGTCGGTGGATCAAAGCTGCTGGCCGTTGCACCGCTGATGAGCGTCCATCCTGTGGTTACACTGCCGGTTGGAGCAGCGACGATTCCGTCCTGATAATACCATTGATAGCCAAACCCGGTTCCTCCTGACGGTGCAACAGAAAAGGCAATATTGGAAGGATCTCCTCCATTACAGATGGTTTCATTTCCATTGGCCAGTGTACCGGCAACAAAGTTGCTGCAGTTGGTTACAAACATTTTCCGGCAGCTTTCTGCCCATTGTGGAGCTCCGCATGCCGGAATGGATCCGTTGGCAATTGGTGTAATAAGGACGGCAAATGTGCGGCCCACATTCACTGCTCCCGCACTCATGGGATCGAAACTGATTCCAGCCCCGGTAGTGGTGGTTCCTGAAATATTGGGAGATGTTGAATTGGTGTTCCATCCGGCAGGAACGGTGCTGCCAGTCGGACAACTTCCGGTCGAGGTTTCTCTGAAATACCATCTCCATGTGTAGGCACCCGATCCGGTTGGATTTTGCATCATTGTTATGTTGTCAGGGTTCCCGCTGCCGCAGAAACTTTGGTCACCGGCAGTAATGATGCCTGGTGTGAAGACAGGCAATACCGTAACCTGACGAACACCACTTGCCCATGTCGAAACAACACCGGTTCCGGAAACCAGACAGGCATAACTTCGATTGGAAATCAGACCAACCGGAGGATCATACGAAGATGCAGTTGCTCCGGTAATCAGCGTCCAGCCATTGGTCGATACACCGGTGGGGGCAGCCACAATTCCATCCTGGAAATACCATTGATACCCGATTCCGGCCGGACCCGAAGGAGCAGTAGAAAATGCAATCGATGCAGGATCGCCTGCGTTGCAAATGGTTTGGTTGCCGTTTGCGAGAATGCCTGGATTCAGAACTGCACTTGTTACTGTGATCTGCCTTACACCAGATGCCCAGGTGGCAGTTCCGCAGACAGGTGAACCTGCTGGAGTTACAAGACAAGCAAATGATCGGGATACCGTCAGCCCAGCTGGGGGATCATAACTATTGGTGGTGGCGCCTGAAATCGCGGTCCAACCTGTTAACACAGATCCGGTTGGTGCTGCAATGATTCCGTCCTGAGAATACCACTGATAGGTAAAGGTGCCGGATCCTCCGGTTGGTGCAGTTGAAAACGCAATGGATGCAGGATCAGCCGGTGAAGTGAGCGATTGATTCCCTGTTGCCAGCACACCAAAGGTTGGTACCGAAAGAATGGTAATCTGACGAACACCGGATGCCCAGGCAGATGTAGCGCCGGTGGCTGAAACCAGACAGGCATAGGTTCTGCTCGCAGTAAGTCCGGTTGCCGGATCATACGAAGAAGCCGTTGCTCCGGCAATCAGTGTCCAACCTGTTGTGACATTTCCCGTCGGGGCTGCAATAATGCCATTCTGGTAATACCACTGATAGCCAAACCCTGTCCCACCGGACGGAGCCGTCGAAAATGCAATCGCTGCCGGATCGCCGCCGTTGCAAAGACTCTGGTTGCCTGTTGCCAGAATACCGGGATTGATGGTTCCGGGAGTAACTGTTATCTGCCTTACACCAGATGCCCATGTTGCGGTTCCGCAGACAGGTGAACCTGCCGGAGTAACGAAACAGGCATAGGAACGGGATACCGTCAGTCCGGCGGGCGGATTATAACTGTTGGTGGTGGCACCTTGAATCAAGGTCCAACCTGTTAAAACAGATCCGGTTGGAGCAGCAATGATTCCGTCCTGAGAATACCATTGATAGGTATAGGTGCCGGATCCTCCTGCAGGTGCAGTTGAAAACGCAATGGATGCAGGATCAGCCGGTGAAGTAAGCGATTGATTCCCTGCTGCCAGTACACCAAAGGTTGGTGCAGAAAGAATCGTAATCTGACGAACACCGGATGCCCAGGCAGACGTAGCGCCGGTGGCCGAAACCAGACAGGCATAGGTTCTGCTCGCAGTAAGTCCGGCTGCCGGATCATACGAAGAGGCCGTTGCACCGGCAATCAGTGTCCAACCCGTTGTGACGTTTCCTGTTGGAGCGGTAATGATGCCATTCTGGTAATACCATTGAT
>DAIOVD010000033.1:0-28215 GCA_036759185.1 Catalimonadaceae bacterium
GTCGAGCTGGCGGCCCTGCTGCACGACATAGCTGATTCCAAATTCCATGGAGGTGACGAGGAAATTGGTCCACGGACGGCGCAGCGATTTCTGGAAGAGAAAGACTATCTAGCAGAACGAACAGCCCATGTGGTGAACATCGTGCGGCACATTTCCTTCAAAGGAGGGAAGGAGGCTGTCGTATTTTCCTCTCCCGAATTGCAGGTGGTGCAGGACGCCGATCGCCTGGATGCCATCGGTGCCATTGGCATTGCGAGGGCTTTTCATTATGGCGGATTCAAAGGACGGGCCCTGTACGATCCGGCGATTCCTCCCAACCTGAATATGACGAAGGAAGAATACAAAAGCAGTCCGGCCCCAACGATCAATCATTTCTACGAAAAACTCCTACTCCTGGCCGACTTGATGAACACCGAAACCGGCCGTCAAATGGCCATGGAGCGACACCGGTTTATGGAGACGTTCCTGGAGCAGTTTTATAAGGAGTGGGAGGGGGAGGTAGTGGAAGTAGCGTTGTAAACCTGTGTAGTATTTCGTGATGGTTGTTTTTTTTTACTTCAAAGCGTGTAGAGTTTTTACACGACTGATTTATTTTACTTCAAGGCCTGTAGTAAAATAAATCAGTCGTTTCTATTGACTACAACGTCACCCGACCGGATAATCATATTAAAATTGGAATGATATTGTTCCTTCAGTAGGAATCTGAAATTGATTCAGAATACACAAAGATTTATTCACCACCAACACAAGTCTTTGATTTACAATATCACACATGGAATTGCAATCAATGTTGATACCGATGTGAACGTCAGTCTTTGAACATCCATTCCACCCCCATTTAACAATTCCTATTTCAACTTCATCAGCAGATACGAATATTCCAAAGCTACCTGTGTTGCCCTTTGGTCGTTGGTGGAGGAGCCAGCGTGGCCACCTTCTGTGTTTTCATAATAAATAACCGGATAGCCCATGCTCATCATTTTGGCTGCCATTTTGCGGGCGTGTCCTGGATGAACCCGGTCGTCTCTGGTGGATGTGGTGAAAAATACTTCCGGATATTTTGCATTGGATTTTAGATTCTGATAAGGTGAATACTGGCTGATGAATGCCCATTCTTCCGGTTTGTCAGGATCGCCATATTCTCCCATCCAACTGGCACCTGCCAGTAGCTTGTTGAAACGTTTCATATCCAGCAAGGTACCTGGCACACCACCGCTTTGTACAAATCAGGCCGTTGGGTGAACGATACACCCATCAACAACCCTCCATTGCTGCCTCCCATAATTCCAAGTTTCTGGGTGGAGGTGATCTTTTTCGAAATCAGGTCTTCGGCAATAGCATGGAAATCGTTGTAAACATTCTGACGTTTTTCTTTCAGCCCCGCCTGGTGCCAGTTGGGACCAAACTCACCGCCGCCCCGGATGTTGGCGAGTACAAAAACACCCCCTTTATCTAGCCAGGCAATTCCTCTTACTCCAGAATAACCTGGTTCCAGAGATACTTCAAACCCTCCGTATCCATATAAAAGGGTCGGATTCTGTCCATTTAAAACGGTATTTTTTGAAGAAACCACAAAATAAGGAACCATGGTTCCGTCTTTGGACCGGGCTTTGAACTGTTCTACCTTATAGCCACTGGCATCGAAGAAAGCAGGAAGTGACTTCATGGCTTTCACCGTATTGGCTGCAGCATCGGCTACATACAAAGTTGACGGAGTGAGGAAGTTGTTGAAATTGAAGTAGTACTGATCTGAAAAATCATCTGTTGTGATGACATCCAGACTTCCGAATTCAGGAGCATTTACTTTGGAACGACTCCAGTTTCCGTTCTGAAATGAATAAACACTGAGTTCGCTTTTTACATTGGTCAGCACATTGACCAGTAACTTTGATTTGGTATGCGAAATTCCCGCCACACTGGAAAAAGCATCGGGTTGAAAAATCAAAGTCACAGTTTTCTTTCCTGCCACCAGATCAGCCAGTGTGACGGATACAACGCTTCCTTTGGTGAAGGTTTTTCCGGCGACGGTCCAGTCAGATTTAAGATTGAGAATCAGCTGTCCGTTCAAAAATCCTGCCATCTGCGATTCATTCGGGAAATCCAGTTTAATATTCTGTCCGTTTACCCGGATGTAATTGTAACTGGAATAGAACGTAACGCCTCTGTCCAGAACCAGGTGTGTCTTATCTCCATCCCGAAAAGCATAGCCATTGCAACTCACATCGGTGGACTCGCCTTCAAAAATCAATTCCGCATCTTTCAGCAATGTTCCGCGTTTCCACAGTTTAACCTGACGGGCGTAGCCAGAAGTTGTCATTGTTCCCGGTCCAAAATCCGTTGAGACAATGAGCGTATTTTCATCCAGATAACTGGCACCGCCTTTTGCTTCCTCCATCACAAATCCATTTTCAATAAACGACTTGGTCCTGACATCAAATTCTTTCACCACTACGGCATCTCCGCCGCCCTTCGATAGACTGATCAGAAAGCGCTCATATTTGGGATACAGTCCGTTGGAACCTTTGAATACCCATTTTATGTTGTCAGTTTTATACATGGCATCCAGGTCAAGAAGCGTTTCCCAACCTGGATTGCCACTGGTAAAAGAAGCCGTCGTTGCTCTGCGCCAGATCCCACGCTCGTGATCTTTATCCTGCCAGAAATTGTACACATGCGAACCATACAAAGTCGGGTATGCTATACGATCAGCGGAATTGAGAATTTCGAGGGTTCTCTTATAGATGTCATCGTAGGATTTTTCTTTTTTCAGTCTTTCGACAGACAACGCATTCTGCTGATTTACCCAATCCAGGGCTTTTTTTCCATCCACTTCCTCCAGCCACAAAAACGGGTCTGTTTCGGATGGGTTCGCTTCCTGTGCGAAAACTGTTGTTGATAGAAGTGACATTACGATAAGCAGAAAACGAGTGAACAGGCGACAGGCAGATTTCATTGGTGTTTGAAATTAGAGGATAATGATGTACCGTCTGATGAGAGCCGGTGTGCAAAACTTCCATTTTTTACTGGCTGAACCAAACCCGTAGAGGCAGGTTTATACCAGCGGTAAAATTTACAAGGCTGCCGTCAGATATGGAGTATGGAAAAAAATCAGCTTGAAGAACCGGGTACACGTATTCTACACGAAGGCCGGAAACAAAAAGGCTGGCTTCGATGATTTGTTCACTATCAGGCTGGGATGGATTCCTGCTCGGCAGAAAGTTGGGGTCCCGTTTCAGACTTTGCCAGGAGAAAATTAAAGAAAATCTGACTGATGAGGTTGGTGGGAATTCCGAAAATGATGTTGCCAAGAAAGAAAATGGAGGCAGAAGGAAAAACCGGAAGTTCATTGGTTATTTCAACCGGATCCTGAAAAATAGCCCAGACAAACGGCAGGGCACCAGTTATAATGCCGTTGATCAGATAAGACTGTCCATGGCTGATAACATTTTTCCGATGATAGAGCCAGGCACAGATCAGCGGAACGATTACAAACGGAAGTAAGAACAAAAGAATGTATAGGGTGGTCATGGTGTCGGAATTTCAATAAACAGGAACAAAGTAGGATTTTTCATCGTTCCTGATACCGAAGCTGAGAAGAATCAGCTTCGGGAAATTGCGAATCTCGCCAATGAATCACCGGTCATTTAATGTATTATCAGTAGGATATACCGGAAATTTCTATAATTTCAAAAGTTTGGAAGTACAGCCTGCCTGGCGGATAATGTAGATTCCAGAAGGCCATTCCCGGGTATCCACCAATCCTTGTCCGTTGCTCTTTACCGGCATTTCTTTTCCCAAGCTGTTGATAATCTGTAATTCTTCTGTATCCTTAACCCGGATCTGGATGTAATCAGCAAACGGATTGGGCATTGGAACATTCACATTGGATTGAATGGGAAGGCGACCTGTAGGTTCCGGTAAAACCACAAACTGCCCCATCATTCCTTCATCTTCATGGGTAAGAATATGGCAATGAAACATGTAGGGCATCGTGCTGTCTCCAAAATCAGAAAACCGGGTGATGATACGGAGTGATTCATTTGGATTGACCATCACCATATCTTTCCGGCCTGATTCAAGATTGGATACCGGACTGCCAAAACGATCAAGGATGTAAAATGGAAATCCATGCATGTGAAATGGATGAGCGACCACCGTCTGATTGTTAAGAGTCCAGATTTCTGTTCGGTTTACCGGGATCGAAAAATCAATACGTTCCATGTTAAAGGTACTGTCATTCAGAAGGAATGGTCCTGCAGCAGAGCCTGGTACAACAGATGAAAACACAATGGTCCGGTCAAAAGTAGATTGCGATTCCAGATACCGGCTCTGGTGTACTAGTGTCTCAGGTATAACAAAGAGTGCTCCGGGAAGTGGCGGTTGGATTTTAAGTTCCATAATTGAAAAATCAGTGCCGTCCAGAGGACTGTGATTTGGAGGAGAACCTACCGGCATAATAATCGTAGGGCCTCCATGAGTTCCGGGCGGAATTTCAGAACCAAAGCTTTTGATGATTGTTGATAGCCCTTCAAGACCAATCAGATTGACCAGAATTTCAAGCCGCTCACCTGGGGCGATCCGGACACGGGTCAATGAAACCGGAGTTCCGAGCAAACTTCCATCTGTTCCGATCACAGAGAATGCCCTGTCGTCAGAAAAGCCAAGATTAAAGTTCCGGGCATTCGAAGCATTTAATATCCGTAAACGAACTACCTGAGCAGGCACTTTTGCAAATGGGAGGTGTACACCGTTGACAAGCACAATACTGTCCTGTTGCCCTGCAGGTAAAAACTGATTGTCGGGATCCAGCTGAAGGCTTTGGATAACAAGTGGAATATCGTCGATTCCGTAAGTCCTGGGAATTGCCAGTGTCGCTTCTTCTGCATCTCTGACAATGATGAGACCGGCTGCCCCTTTTAGAGTTTGTTCAGCCGTTTTTCCATGGAAATGAGGATGATACCAGTTGGTTCCTGCTGGATCTTTGCATTCGAAATGTGCCTCCCATTCCATTCCTGGAAGAATTGGGGAATGGGGCCCTCCATCAGCATGAGCCGGAATATGCAATCCATGCCAATGCAATGTGGTGGTATCATCAATCAGATTTGAGACCATGGCCATCACCATGGAATCTTTTCTCATTATCAATGTTGGTCCCAGGTATGGAAATGAATTATACGTATAAGTTGAAGTAGCACTTCCTGGCAGAATTTCTTTGGATGAATTGCCCATTTTTAGGAGGAATTCAGACCCGGAGAGCGTATCGGGAATCACAATCGGGTTGTCGAACTGTGCGAGAACCCGATTGGAGAAAATCAGTAAAATAAGAACGAGAATGGTGAAATAACGCTGCATACAAATAGGGTAGAAGAGTTGGAAAATTAATCAAGAGCCCGGTTAAGAAACTCAAGGAACGGCCGGACCTTCCTGCAATGAACCGCCAGTTTTTCCGGGAAATCAGGTTTTAGGATGTCGCCATCCGAAAATTTCCAGGTAAAATAATATTGGTTGTAACGGAGAAGATCAATTTCCGGGTGGTCCTTCGGATAGCCTTTCGGAGCCGTTTTTAGTTGTGCCCCCTGCATTGCTCCGAATACTGCGGCAAAATCCGGATGCTCGATTACCTTCCTCAGATCGTCTGCGTTGTAATCGATTTCCTGACGGATCCTGGCCAGCTGATCGGCACTCGGCTCATATACACCGGCCGCCATAAATGATTCTCCCGGTTCAAAATGAACATAATACCCAAAGCCGGTCATAGCCCGTTTTCCATCCCTGGAAATCATAGAGGAGAAATTCTTTTTAAACGGATCCTTGTTTTTTGAAAACCGGACATCCCGATAAATCCTGAACATGGTCTGCCGAGCCTTCAAATCACCCAAATCTTCAAATTTGCCTATTTCTGCGATACATCGGGTAATCAGATCCTCTGCTTCTGACCTGGCTTTTTCATATGCCTCCCGGTTTTCTTCGAACCAAGGCCGGTTGTTGTTTTCAGATAATAATGTAAGAAAGGGGTATATGGATGTCATTGGCAGAAAGAAATCAGTTGATGGATGAAGGTTGTTTTTTTCGTTTGTAAAGAGGTACGTTACTGCAAGGTTCCCCAAACATAAGACTTTGTACGACAGGTGAGAGTTTTGCCGTGATGGAAATATAAGCTGAAACCGGTACGGGGTGTTTGCTGCAACCTTTCACAATCACTTTCTGATCCTGATAAGCTGAAAGATCGAGGTTCGCGATCCACCGTTCAAACAGGATTCCGTCGATGCTTTCCTTCGTACCAAACACGATTGATTTCGCAAATGGAGCGGCATACGTGGAAACCAGCATAAACGCCCAGGTTGGAACAATGGCATCGGCAGAACAATGAATGGCAAGATGTTTACCTTGAAAACGACTCCAATCCAACTGCTTAAGTGCGGACCGGAAGTCAAGTTCCTTCAATACGAGACCCATGTAAAGATACTGGGCTACATCAAAACTTTCCCGTTCTGCATCATCATACCACTCTTCAAGGTCAAGCTGTACCAGGCTGCTTTCGGCCACCCGGTTGATTATTTCTCCGTTCATCTGGTTGCGTTGTTCAGGATTGCGACTTCAAATATGAGACCAAACTGCGGACTGTGTACCAGTGTTTGAAAAAAAATACCAGCTGAATTTCATCAGACATAGTCCTGATGTTTTCCCATTCCTTTGGCCGGATGAACCTTAAAATCAAATTTTATCCAGCCAAATTAGAAATCTCTAATAAATTTTAATCCTGAGGTTTGCGAAAAACCGAACCTTTGGCCTTATTTGCATGAACCTTTCGAACGTTCATAAAATGAAATTCCAGATTAGTTTATCCTTGGTCGTCGCTTTTGTGCTTTCATTTTCAGGGTTAGTGCTCGCACAAGAGGAAACCGTCAAGAAATCGGACAAACGAATCGGAATCGCACGAATACAGATTTTTGCCAGTCCGGCTAAAGGTACACCCATCGCCGATATCGCAAACCTGCCCTTGTTCTTCGGTTCCAATTCGGATTTCATCGTGTACCACAAAAAGCGTAAGCTGAAAGACCAGTTACCTCCAACAACTGGTGACTCAATCCGTGAAATGACTTCCGATTCTTTGGCTATCTTTCTGAAACAGAGTTTGTATTCAATGGCAGGATACGGAGATGCCGGAGGGAACAGCCGGGGCAAGCGGAATATGATTCATGACCTGCCTACAGAAAATCCACAGAAAGTAGCCGTAGATTCCATTTTTGATGAAGCCATTGATATTGGTTGTTTCTGGACCTTTGCCGAAACGCATGACAAGCAGGGATTCATTCCAACTGTTATGATGAAAATGGAAATTTACGATAAAACAGGACAGGCCCGCCCTGAGAGAAGTATAACGCTGACACCTTCTGAAATCAAAACCGCTCATTTTAAGGAAGCATATGGAGTGGAATACGATTTTGTCAAAGGTATTTCCATTAAAGTTCTGGAAGACGGTGGGATTATGGGAAATGTAATTGCTGATGTTTATTTGCAGGCGCTAAATAAGCTTCTTGCAAAACGATGATCCGACAAACATCTGGTTCTTTTCCGTTTCGAAACGGATTCTTTATTCTTTTTATCCTTCTCTGTGCATCCTGGCAGCAAAAAGACACTGGTAAGCTGGTATCGGTAAAAGTTGCCGAAATGCTCAATGTCAAAGTGCCGGAGACATTTCAAAAACTTAATGATGACCAGATTGCGGATAAGATCATTGCTTCCCGTAAACCGCTGGTTATGTATTCAAGTCCTTCGGGAACAGCTGATTTCTCGGTTTCTGTTGGTAATTCTTCCAAGAATCCATGGCAGGACAAAGACCTGAAACTTATGGCAGAGTTTCAAAAAGCCAACATTCGCCAACTTTTTACAAGTGTTGATTTTATCCAGGACAAGCAGGTGAAAATCAAAGGACACCAGTTCTGGGCGTTCGAATTTGTGTCGGAAGTAAAGGAAAAAGGAAAGCCTCCGATCCGCAAATACAATAATGTTCGGTACGCCATCCACAAAAAGAACATGCTCATCTTCAGTTTCATTTGTGCTGAAGCAGAACGCCCGGTTTATCAGGGTTTGTCTGAGCAAATTCTTGGCTCGATCAAATTCTAATCTTATCCATCCTTTTCAGGCAGATTTCATTCACGGGAATTCAGGGTGCCGTCCGTTGTGAATCCGATTCTGGTAAAAGCAATCTTTCCCCGGTAAATTGGTGACTTCCGATTAGATTTGGCTTCATGCAAATTCGAAAAATGACGAAGTCGAACCGGATGATAGGAGACCGAAAACGAATTCCCTGGGTTGCGCACGGCAATAAGAAAAAGGAAATGGTGGAATGGGCCACTTACAACCAGGTTACGCTTTTCCGACATGAACTGTTTGCAACCGGCACAAAGGGAATTCTCTTGAAAGATGCATGGGATATGCCGGTGAAAAAGCTCCTGAGCGGTCAATTGAGTGGAGATCAGCAGATCGGGAGTATGATTGCGGAAGGAAAAATCGATATGATGTTTTTTTTCTGGGATCCGATGGAGGCACAGCCCCACAACACTGATACGAAAGCGTTGCCTCGTCTGGAAGTAACCTGGAATATTCCCTTTGCTTGTGGCAGAGCTTCGGCCGAGTTTATACTGTTAAGCCTTCACTTGCAGGATGAATATGAAATAAGACTTCCCGATTACTCCGGTTACCTGAAGCGGTTGACACATCCAGGATGAATAATCCCTCTTTCAGAAATTGAGTTCTTTCATCACCAGCCATACCCAGAGATTATGACCAATTCGGAACAACCCAGGTTTTTCCCGGCCCTTACCGGTTTGCGGTTTGTTGCGGCTGTCCTGGTTTTGTTGTTTCACTATGAAAGATCAAATCCTCTGTATCCGGAATTTCTCCAAAAATGTGTAGCGGAGTTCTACATCGGAGTGAGTTTGTTTTTTGTACTTTCAGGCTTTCTGATTACACACCGGTATTACGATTCTGGGCCAGGTTCTAAGTTCTCATTTGGGATATATCTAAAAAACCGGTTTGCCCGGATTTATCCTTTATTCTTTATCCTCGCTACTCTCACTTTTCTAATCCGGTTTTTCTATTCTTCTGCTTTTCCGGAAGAAGAACCCAGGATTTATCTTTTAAGTGTATCCTTGCTCAGGGGATTTTCAGAGGTTTATTATCTTCAGGGAATGTCTCAGAGTTGGTCTTTGTCAGTAGAAGAATTGTTTTATCTGCTGGCACCTGTTATATTTTTTCTGGTCCGGAAGAATCGCTTCTGGTGGATTGGTCTTCCGTTTCTGATAATTGCATTCGGATTGTGTATTGTCCGTTTTTTTACATGGTTTCCTTTCCATGGCTTTTTTGAGAACACATCCTTTATGCTTCGATACACGTTTTTTGGGCGTTCTCTTGAGTTTTTCATTGGAATGGCTCTGGCCATTCAGTTCCGGAAATCCGGAGGTGCATTTTCGAAAAAAAGAGGATTTCGGTTTACTTTCTCCGGAATCGGTGGGATTGTTGCCTGCGTTGGTTTGCTGGCCTGGTTGAAAGGAGACCTTGAGTTTGGGTTGCTGAATCCTCAAGGATTGTGGATTCATAATTTTCTGCTGCCAGCTATTGGATTCGCTCCTCTGATCTGGGGTTTGATCACGGAAGAAAATGTATTGGTTCGTTGGCTGTCTTCGAATGCTGGCCAGGTTCTGGGCAAAAGTTCCTACGCCTTGTACTTGCTGCATCTGGGAGTTTTCTACTCTCTTTTGTCACGGATAAGTGATAACACCCTTTTCCTTTTCCCGGCTATGGTGATTCTATCGGTTTTTGTCTGGCGATTCATTGAAGAACCAATGCATCGTTTTTTTCGGGCAGAAAAAGGGAATTCATCCACTTCCGGTTAAAAGTTTCGTCCTCATTAATATTTGTAGGATTCAGGCCTAATTCAAACTGTCAGAATAAACAATTCCTTGTTTCTTGCGGTTTTAATCCGAATTGCCCTCAGGCAGATTCTTCATGATCGAAACCTTTATTGCCCAAAGCAAAGCCTCGCATTCATCTCAGAATATCGGCCTGCTCAAATCCTTCAAAAGAGAAGGCAATCAGTTCATTTTTAAAGATATAAATGCGGCCATGGCGGTATCTGTACTTAGTCCGGAAATCATCCGGATCCGTTATGCGCCGCATTCAGCATTCCTTCCTGATTTCAGTTATGCCATTCAGCCATATCCGTTTCAGGAACCTTCAATTGAATTTATTGAGAAGGAAGACCGTTACCTGCTTTCGACAGAAGTTGTGAAACTGGAGATCTTAAAAGAAGGTGCCCGGCTTTCGTTTTTTGACAAGGCAGGACTTCTTACCTGCGAAGATGCTGGTGGTGCATTCTGGGAAGAGAACCATGAATTCGGAGGATACAATGTACATTGTACCAAGAAGATTCAGGACGGAGAGAATTTTTATGGCATGGGCGACAAAGCTTCTGATCTCAATCTGAGGGGCCGGCAGTTTCAGTTCTGGAGCACCGATGCCTATGCATATGAGCGAAATACTGATCCACTTTACCGAAACATCCCTTTCTATATTGGCCTGTGCAAAGGCAATGCCTACGGGATCTTCTTTGACAATACTTATCGCTCAAGTTTTGATTTTGGTGCCGTAAGTCCGGATTCGCTTCGGTTTTCAGCGGACGGCGGCGAGATGAATTATTACTACATTCACGGACCTCACATGATGGATGTGATTAAGCGGTATGCAAACCTTACCGGAACCCATGCCATGCCTCCAATGTGGGCTTTGGGATACCATCAGTGCCGCTGGAGTTACTATCCCGAAAAGAAGGTGATGGATCTGGCCAAAACGTTCAGGGAAAAGAAAATACCATGCGATGCCATCTATCTGGATATTGATTATATGGACGGATACCGATGCTTCACCTGGAACAAAGATTATTTCCCGGATCCGGCGAAAATGATTTCCGAACTCGAAGCAAAGGGTTTTAAGACGGTTGTCATCATTGATCCCGGAATTAAAATCGATGCCGACTATCCGGTTTTCAAAGAAGGGAAGGCGAAAAACTACTTCTGCAGAAGAGGGGACGACTATTTTATGGAAGGTCCCGTCTGGCCAGGACGATGTCAGTTTCCAGACTTTACCAATCCGGAAGTGAGAGAATGGTGGGGTGGACTACATAAAAGTCTGTTGGATGTAGGGGTGGCCGGAGTTTGGTCGGATATGAACGAACCATCCGTTTTTGGTACCGGTACGTTTCCATTGGATGTTCGCCACAATTACGACGGACACCGGGGATCGCATCGCAAAGCACATAATGTGTATGGTATGCAGATGGTGCGCAGTGCGTACGAAGGATTGCGGAAGTTGCAGAAAAACAAACGGCCGTTCACCATCACACGATCAACGTATTCCGGTGGACAGCGATATGCGGCCGCATGGACCGGTGACAATGTGGCCAGCTGGGATCACTTACATCTGGCATCCGTTATTTGCCAGCGTATGAGCATGAGCGGTTTTTCATTTGTGGGATCCGACATCGGAGGATTTACTCAGGAACCGGACGGAGAATTGTTTACCCGGTGGATTCAGCTTGGGGTCTTTTCGCCTTTCATGCGGGCACACTCTGCAGGCGACACAGCCGAAAGAGAGCCCTGGTCTTTTGGAGAGCCGTATGAGAGTATTTGTCGGACATACATTGAACTCCGGTACAAGTTGCTGCCTTATATCTATTCTGCATTCTGGGAAAATCATAAATATGGTTTTCCGATTCTTCGCCCGATTGTGATGGTGGAGCAGGAACAATTCAACAACTGGTTCCGGCAGGATGAATTTACGTTTGGGGATAAAATCCTGATCTGTCCGATTTTTGAACCAGGAGCGAAAGGCCGGTGGTTGTATCTCCCGAGAGGCGATTGGTATTACTACTGGACCAACGAGATTTTCAAAGGTGGAAATGAAGATTTATGGTTGGATGTGACACTGGAAACAATGCCTTTGTTCATCAGAGCTGGTTCTGTAATTCCGGAATATGCCGTTATGCAGCACACCGGTGAACGCGATTCCGACCACCTGAATCTGTCAATTTATTATTCTGACTACCTCGTAAACAGCTTTATCTATGAGGACCATGGCGATACATTTGCCTACGAACAGGATATTTATACCGAAAAGAAATTTATGGTCAACGGTACTGAAACCAACATGGTGATCGAACAAAGCTGGCAGGGGTTGTTTACACCAAGTTACGATACCTACCACATCCGGATCATTGGGCTGCCTTTCAGTCCGAAATCCGTTTTACGGGACGGAAAGAAGGTTCGCGATTTCTCCATCGATGAGAAAACAGGTTTTCTGGAACTGGTGGTTTTCAAGAGCTTTAAAAAGCTCGAAATCCTCGTTTAACCGAAATACCGCCCAAGGGTTTTTTTCCAGACCTTCTGGTACATGATAAAGAGCTTGTTTGCATTGTAGATCACATCCAGAGCGAAGGAGTAATTAAAGAGGTGTCTTTTCATGTGCACCTTGGTGTCTCCCTGAAAATGAAGGGTTTGCATGTTGATAACCGGGTGCTTGGCATGGCGTAAATATACTTCACCATTTTTCGCAGGGTGGATAATTTTGATTCCCAGGCTGTTGTTCATGTACTCAATGTAGTTCATGGAGATGTCATACATTTTTCCCTGAATCGGAATTCCGATATCGATTATGTGGTCCGGGAATTCTTCTTTGAATTCCACAAAAAACGTCATATCCGAAATGCCACCAGCTTCATGTGTTTCCCGGAAAACTCTGTATTTTTCTTCCAGAACAGCAATGGCTTCATTCGTTCCATAGGCATTTTCAATAAACTGGCAGAATTCAGCCAATACCTCAATGTCATTGATGTAGTTGCTGTGACCAGAAATTCCGGCAATCGTCATCCCAAAAAAGCGGAACCGGTGAATTTCTGATTTCACATTTCCGAAAAGCAAGATGTCAGAATCCAGATACAGGCATTTCTCCAGATTATTCTGCCGCATGAATTCTTCCAGAATAAACCACCGCTGAAGACAGATTAATTCAAATTCGTGCGAATTGGTACTGAAGTTAACAAATTTCTTTGCGAATTCATCTGCCCTTTTCGAATACTGACTTTTATCTACATGATTCACCAGATAGTTGAAATGGGCGTTTCCGGAGTCACCGATTAGGATGACCTCTGTTTCCGGATTCGATTTCCTAGCCTGCCATAAAGAAAGGGGCAGGTAACTGCTGTTCTGGTTGTGGATGAAAATGATCGGTATCATCAGGCCATTGGTTTGAGTTTTGAATAACAATCAATTGCTTTGCTCACATGATTCTCCCAGGATGCATACGCAAGGTAATCTTCCCAGTTGTTTCGTACTTCGGCTTCTTCTGTAGAAAGCCTTTTCAATCCTTCCACCAGAGAATCGACGGATCCGGGTTCTACAAGTTCTCCAACTTTGAATTTTTTCAGGACCGATGCAAGACTGCTTGGTCCGTCTGAAACGATCAGTTCTTTGCGAAAGGGGGCCACCACATTGAGAATGCCACTTTGGGAGGTGAATGAAATGGCATAATTCAAAACCACTACATCACAAACTTCGATCACGGCTGAAAGTTCGGCTTCCGTGAGAAATTTCTCAATCCAGATCACCCTTTCGGAAACACCCAGCTGGGTTGCCAGATTTTTATATTGTTGAATATCAACCCGTGCATTGGAAGCAGATCCGGCAATGATCAGAACGTGGCCCGGTAATCGGGAAAGAGCTTCAATCGCCAGATCATAATTTTTCTCCTCCCTGATATTTCCTGGAATCGTGAGAATGATCCGATCCGGCGATTCCAGTTTCATCAGTTGCGTCAGTAATTCCGGATCAGGTTCGGGCATGGCATAAAAACCGTGAGGCAAATCGAGAAACGTGCACTCATTGAGATTCTGGTAGTAGATTTTGTCAGGAAGAAAGTCGTGGAAAACCGCCACATCCATCAAACCCATCATGGTTTTCATGGACCAGTTTGTAAACCGCAAACTGGGCGGATATGCATCCCGGTCCGGATCATGAAGAACAATGACAAACCGGTGCTTTTTGCCCAGAATCCATCGGAATAAGGGCACCCAAAGTCCGGCTGAAAGTTGTTCAAAATCGTTGAAAATCACCACTGAAGGTGGCTGAACTGTAAGCCGCTGCAACAACAGGAGCGGGTTTAAAAGTGTTCTCAGAAGGAAATGCCATTGCTTCAGAATCCGTGATTGCCACTTTGGTTTATCTGTAAGAAACAAAAGACGGACGGAATCATCCTTGTGAATTTCTGCGTTCTCCGGAACCCACCACGAAACCTGTTCCACTTCCGGGTGTTGCCGGTAAGCATTCAATAATGCTTTGCCATAGTCATAGCAACCACCGAACGAACTGGAATTGTAAATGATGATCCGCATCAGGCGATACCGGTGAGTTTTTCACGGCCTTCACGCTGGGCAGGAGTGGGGGTGAGCCAACCTTTGAAATAGCCTTTCAGGTAATACCATCTGGACAATTCGACTAGCCGGAACGAGGCAAAAAGGACACCCAGACCAAAACGGTTGAGATGCTTCCAGTTCCGGTATGCGTTGCGGTATGATCTCAGACCAAAGCTCAGCGGTATCAAAATCAAAGTCCATATCCACATTCCGGACACCAGGATTAGTGGAGAAATCAGTAGAAAGAAAAAGAAAGCATACCGTACGAATGTCTCCAGAATATGCGACCGCATATTACCAAAATTGATCATGCTTTCTCCGTCTCCAAGTCCGTAACGAAAGGCTTCTTTGGCAAACTGGATAAAGGTCTTGTGCCGAAGCCAGAAAACATTTGGCTCATCAACCAGATAATACCTGATTTTCTTTGCCTTGACCATACGCCAGAAAATGGTGTCATCGGCTGCAAGTGTAAGCCATTCAAGATATCCGCCTACCTGTTCCCAGACAGAACGATAATAGGCAATGGAGCGACTGGAAGCAGAGAAATACTGGTCCATCACCACGGGATAGCCGTTTTGCAAAACATAGTCTGCTTTGGCTGCAATCGTCTTAACTTCTTCATGAATGATGCTGAAAGCGCCACCTACAATCTGAATTTCCGGATCGTCGAATGGTTTTATCAGACTTTCCAGCCATTGAGGTTTGTACCTGCAGCCAAAGTCCGTAGAAACGATGAGCTCATTATTTGCCCGGCGAATGGCTTCATTTCTGCCTTCCGCAATGTTGCATCCTTGCAGCACAAAAACCACAATGTCAATGCTGCTTTGTTCTTTCCATTGCTGCAACCTTTCCAATGTACCATCACGGGAACCTGCATCAGCAATCAGAATTTCTGTTGGCTTAACCGTCTGATTTTCTATGTCTGCGATGGTCTGATCCAATCGTTTGATCTCGTTGAAGACCGTCGTTACCAGAGAAAAAGATTTGCTCATTAAAAAAATTGAATACCCGTTATCCGGGTTTGGTATGTTTGAACCGGAAATGAAGGCCAAAGGTCGTACTTTCCGGATTTAGAGCCGTGAAATTAATGTCTCTAATGTGAATCCCGAAACTCATTCTCAAAAACGATGTGTGGAATCAGCGTCATCATAGCAAAATCCAGTGAATTCCTGCCCGATAAACAGGCTTTGGAGCGAATGATGGCAGTCCAGAGCCACCGGGGACCCGATGGTTCCGGCAAGGTTTTTCTGGATTGGGGCGAAGAAAAAATCTGGCTGGGTCACCAGTTGCTGGCAATTTCCGAGATCAAAGAAAAAGCTGCACAACCATTCGTTTCTGCCGATGGTGCATCCGGAATTGTGTTCAACGGACAGATTTTCAATCACCAGACTCTTCGCACGGAACTAGAATCACAGGGCCATACATTCGAAACCGAAAGCGATACCGAAACATTGCTGGTCTGGCTGCGGCAATATGGACGGAAAGGCTTGCGCAAACTTGTTGGTATGTATGCATTTGTGTACTGGGATTCTGATAAGCAACTTCTCATTATTCACCGTGATGGATATGGCATAAAGCCTTTGTATTACGCCAGGAACCGCCATTTTCTGGTATTCTCGTCAGAACCGGCTGGATTATTTGCATCCGGAATTTTTACTCCGGTTCCGGATTTCACTTCCATCGGATATTATCTCAAATACAAATTTGTTCCGCAGAATAAAAGTCCATGGCTGGGTCTGAAGCAGGTTTTGCCGGGTGAAGCCATTGAGTATTGGGAAAGTAAGCCATTGCATTATCAGGTTGCTTTTGAATCAACAGATAAAGCAAATTCACTTTCTGAAGCCATCCACAAGGCATTCAAGGACGTGATTCCTGTCAAAGAGAAAATTGGCCTCATGCTCAGTGGAGGAATTGATTCCAGTCTGATCTTAAAATGGTGCCTTGATCATAAAATTGACCTGGTTCCATTTTCTATCCGGTATCGGTTTGAGACAAGCCTTTCCGCAGATGAGAAAGCGGTGGAGTTTCTGGAAAAATCGTTGGGTATACAGGTTTGTTGGGTTGATGTGGATTGGACTGAAATGAGCACTCTTTCTGATCGATCATCAGGTCATGAGGCCTTGATTGCCGATTCAGCTATGTTTCTCACAAAGAAAATTGCAGAGGCTGCCCGGAATGCAGGCATACGGGTTCTGCTTTCAGGTGCTGGTGCAGATGAGTGGTTTGCCGGTTATCGCAGACACTGGTTTTTTCATCAGTGGAATCATTATCAACGTTTTGTGCCGGGCCTTTTGCGGGAGAAAATGATGCAGGCACTTCGTGTCGGTAAAATGAAATGGATGGAAATGCCAGACGGTGGTTCTTTAGCAGATATCTGGGATGCATCAGTGGCAAGCCGGCTGGGTTCCGTCTTGCAGAACCCGGTTCAGTTGCCATTGCCTGCCAACCCAGCCGATGAGTCGGTATTAGCGAAAGCACTTTTATGGGATCAGAAGCATTATCTGGTACAGGACATTCTCACCTTGACCGATCAGGCAACAATGGCATTTGGAGTGGAGGGCAGATTTCCGTTTTTGCATCCGGCTGTAACAGGATTTGCAGATGGTATATCTCCGGAAAACCGGTTGGCAAAGGGGAGAAAATGGATGCTCAGGTCGGAAGTGGAAAAATGGGCAGGAAAGGATTTTGTGAATCGCCGGAAACTAGGATTTGGCCTTCCCTACGGACAATACCTCTCTTCACCGGATGGCCAGAATCTGATGAAAGAAACCTTTTTGTTGCTGGATGAAAAACTTTCGGGATTTTGGAAAGAACTCCAATGGAGTCATTTTCAGAAAGAGGCATTAGCGAATCCGGACGAATTTGCACAGGAATGTCTGGCATTGATCCGGTTGGCCGCCTGGTTGAAAAATCAGTAGGAAAGGGTAGGAGTAATCCTTCCCTGAGGGGTAATGATTTCCGGTTTTTCAGCAAAAAAACGAGCTCCTTTCGATGTGAGGCTGTCTTCAAACCGGGTGAATTGAAATCGGATCTGTCCGAAAGAACGAAGTCCATTGAGAGAAGTTCGTTTGAATAGTTCAGCTTTCCGGAACGTCATAAGTCCTTCCAGACGGCTTTCGCTCAGGTCGAGGTTTCCCTCGGATTTTACAAAATCAAATGCGGCACCTTCAGAAAACCGGCATAGAGTAAAATCGGCATTGGCGTGAAAAAAGGCATTGCTGAATTGTGCCTTCTCGAAAAAGCGAACCGACTGAAAAAACGATATGCCATAAAAGTGGCTGCCCTGCCAGGTCGATTCTTTCAGGAAAACGGCATTCTGAAACTGGACATCGCCATCAAAACCACAATCCCGAAATCCGGCAGGAGCATGAAAAACGGAATTTCGGGCGGAGAAAACTTTCTTAAACCGGCATTTATTGAAACTGAGTTCTCCCAGGAACTGCATCATATCACCCTGAACGTCACCTTCAAAACTACAATTTTTGAAAAGCAGGGTAACCGGAAGGGACTGGTAGACTTCTTCCAGTGTGCCAAAACGGACAGTACCGGTAAATGTGCATTGGTCAAATTCGATCACCTTAGGTGAAAGTTCGTTTTTCTTTCTCCCCAGAACAGAAAGATCCTGGTTATCAAAGGTTTTTCCGGAGTAGAATAATTTTTCTTCGGCAGGCTTATCCTGAACATGAGCCGGGTTGTTCGCACAGGAAGCAAAACCTGTGAGAACAAACAGCCACGCAATGAGTTGAATTTTCAAGGTGTCTGCTTCTATTTCGATTGAATCTTTCCTGGCTGAGGTCCGTTCTGGCGGGCGGTGGAGATTTTTCTAGCCAGATTACCGTTCCGGGCTTCTTTCTTCAGGAAACCAATGATTTCATCCGGTGTGTACGCGTTTCGGTGTTTCGGAGTAACAGAAGTCTGATATCGTTTGGCACCGTTTGTCTGCATCTGCGACTTGGTGAACACGTTCCGGAAATTGTCCCCCATCATATTGATGCGCTCACCCATTCCGTTTTCAAAAAGCTTTGGTTCCTGGTCAGTGGTGTAAAACAGGTTGTTGTTTTCATCTGATTCCACGAATTTATCTGTAATGTCGCCTGCCAGGACTAAGTAGTAAAAACCAGTCAGGTTAGTTGGCATGATGTATGAGCGGATGAGGCCATTCCCAGTAAACAACTCAGAAGATATTGTTTTCCCGGAAGGAATGTTGACGTTAATCGTGAAGCCATATGAATTGGTTTGTTCATCGGTTTTGCCAAATGAAACACTTTTATAGGCACCCTGATTTTTAAGGCGATCATAAAATACGATGCCGTAATCGTTGGCGTCAAAGGCATTGTAATAGATATAAGCATATCCCCAATCCTGTGAAGCAGGTGCTGTCTGGGTGCCAATGTTGAAAATATCAAATTCCATACTTCTCCAGGTATCACCTGAATCTGGCAAAGGGTAATCAGCATCGACCCAGGGGGCAATTTCCACTCCCGAAGTAACAGGATCCGGATCGGTTCCTGGATTTGGTCGCTGATCATCATTTACTGCGACAAAGAAATTTTTGTTGAATGCAAATCCATTGAACATGAAATTGTAATCTACCCAGATAAAACCATCTGATCCCCATTGGTCACTCCATGAATTCACCACTTTGAATGCGCCTCTTGGTCCTTTGTTGTTGTCGTAACCCACAATACACAATGCATGGTATGCATGAATTCCCACCTGTGCTGTAGATGTGGCGTTCTGGTATACGGTGTTTGAATTCCATGACATAAATGAATCATCCAGTTTCGCACCCATGATCACTGGCATTTTTCCTGCAAGTGCCTGTTTAACAGTGGTTACATTGTCGTCAATTCTGCGGTAGTATTTGATTTTATGCTTCGCTGCATCCTCGTTCCAACTAGACTCTACCAGATTGCTGGCACAATTTCCCATATTGATGTAAGGGACAACTGCTTTGGTGGCAACGCCTTTGTTCAGCATCACATCCAATGCCGGTGTGAAATCAGAACCATTGCAATCAGTTCCTTTCTTGTCATCTGCCAAAGCCGTAAAAAGATATTTTGCGCTCATCTGATAGCCGGAACTTGTCAGTTGAGTTGGAGTAAGTTCAAACTTGATGGCCTCCATGGCTGTTTTGCAATTATACGCAGTGGCCCAGGCAACACAGGTACCATACTGGCCCTGATCTCCAATAGGAGGTAAGTATTGGCTCAGGTCAACCGAGCCAGGAAGGTCGGAAACATTGGTTTCAAATGGATTGGTCAGATTTTCGGGAATGGTGTTGGGATCATCGGATCCTTTCCAGCCGGTTTTCTTTGAAGTAGTATCTGTCGGGGTTGGATCAGGCTCTGTTTTTATTTCCTCACAGGATGAAAAAAAACAAAGTATCAATCCAAAGATTATGTAGGTGGAGAGTCGTTTTGCAGAATTTTGTACCATACAAAATGGGGTTGGTTGCAGTTCGCTTCTGGGATTTTGTAGAATCACAAATATGATGAATGGTATTCAAAAATCAAAGAGCGGCAGATAATTCAGATTCGCAGCAAATTAAATCCCGGATTTCGCCACCGGAATCAAACGGATGGCAAACATTTTGGGCCAGTTTTTCCCTGTTACATAATATAGTTTTTCCTGAGGATGGTACGCAATTCCATTTAAAACATCCTCATTTCCAAGCCTATCGCTGTCCTTCAGCAAACCTGTAAGGTCAATATATGCTTTCACAATGCCGGATTTCGGATCAATCTCCACGATGGTGTCGGTCTGGTACTTATTGGCAAAAATGGAACCGTTGACATATTCCAGTTCATTCAATTCACCAACTGCATTGTGATTATCCCACACTTCCAGGCGACCAGTCCTTTGAAATGTAACCGGATCGAGAAAATAGACCTGATTGGAACCGTCCGTCATAGCGAGTTTTCCATCAAAATGAGTGAGTCCCCAGCCATCGGTTGTGTAGCCGAATTCTTTCAGCAGTTTCAAGTCTGGTAAAGAGTAGACAAATCCCTTTCGGTTTTGCCATGTCAACTGATACAGTTTGTTATCCAGTATTGTGATTCCCTCTCCGAAATAAGTCTGGTCAAGCTTCTGCTGAACCAGACTTTGTCCAGTTTGCGGATCCACATTCATCACTGAAGATTTTCCATTCAGGCCAGTTCCTTCATATAATTTTCCATTCAACCACTCGAGACCCTGGACAAAGGATTCCGGATTGTGCGGCAAAGTTTTCACGATTTCGAACCGGTATACTTCTGGCTTTTTTGGAGAGCATATGTAAAAAGTCTGAGAGGATGATGATTCTTCCTGACCCTTTTTGTACCCCGTAATTCTGAAAATGTGTGTACCAGGAGCAGATTTGTTTGATTCCCAGATAAACAGGTGCTTTGTGTCCGGCATTTCGCCAATCCGTTTTCCATCTACCCAGGCAATCACAGAATCAAAAACGATAGCGGTGTCGACTTTCTCAACATCAAATTCAATGGAATCACCCAAAGGACGAGCTCCCATAACCGGCAAAATGGAAAAAGCTGCACGCTGACTCAGAAGATCTGTGTTGTCGGATTCTCCGGAAGGTGATTTTCCTGAATCACAGGCTACCGTGAAGAAAACCAACAGAGAAATCAACAAACGGCAGGATGAATGAATTGGAGGCATAAAATAGTTTTCGGATTCAAATATGTTGTTTCCTGTCAATTGTTGAGGTTTGCAAACTCAAACCAAGCATAATTATTTTGAAAATGTCGGATCAGGACTTGCCGGACTTTCTTCACACACTCCAGACAACAGAATTTGATTATCCGCTTCCGGAAGAATCCATCGCACTTTATCCTTTGGAAGAGAGGGATTTATCGAAACTTCTTGTCTTCCGGAATGGTCAGATAACACATGCAGGCTTCAGAGAAATTCCAGATTTCCTCCCGGAGAAATCTCTTATGGTTTTCAACAACACAAAAGTGATTCCGGCCAGACTCCATTTTCAGCGGGAAACCGGATCATGGATTGAAATTCTGATTGTCGCCCATCATCTTGAAAAATCAGAAGATGGAGTGGTGATGAATTGTCAGTGCATCATTGGCAACAAAAAGAAATGGAAACCCGATGAAATCCTCTACATCCGACATTATGAAAACGGAACGGAACTGGTTTTGCAAGCCAGCTGGAGAAGCCGTGATGAAGATCAGGTTTCGATCCGCTGGAATCCTCAGAATCTATCGTTTGCCGAAGTTCTGGCCCACTTCGGTGAAATGCCCATCCCTCCTTATCTCAACAGAGAGGCGGATGAAACAGATAAAACAAATTACCAGACGGTCTACGCCAAAGAAGACGGTGCCATTGCCGCACCGACTGCCGGATTGCATTTCACAGACCGAGTCCTGAAATCGCTTGCCGATAAAGGACTCAGCACCACCTGGCTCACCTTGCATGTCGGACTCGGTACTTTTCGACCTATGAAATCTGAAAAGGTAGCTGAACATGAAATGCATCCGGAAGAAGTGGTTATTTCAAAACAAGCCATCCTTGATTTTCTTCAAAATGAAGGACCTGTTATAACAGTCGGAACAACTTCGATCCGGTCGTTGGAGTCCCTTTTCTGGCTGGGTACGGAATTACTTGCAAATGGAAGTCTTCCTCAATTACTGGAGACAAAAGATCCATATCAATGGTCTTACCGAAAATTCACTCCCCATGAAGTTTGGTCAGGATTGTTAAATTGGCTGGAAACAAACAAAAAAAATGAGATTCGCTTTTTTACCAGACTCTACATTATGCCGGGTTATACGTTCCGGGTCGTGAATGGATTGGTGACGAATTTCCACCAACCAAAATCCACACTCCTTGTCCTGATTTCCGCATTTATCGGTCCGGACTGGAAGGAAATGTACAATGAAGCCTTAAGAAAGAATTATCGGTTCCTTAGTTATGGCGACAGTTCGTTGTTGTTTCCCAGGGGCTAAGAGCCTGTGAAAACAGGCTGTCTTTTTTCGCGGAACGCTTTGATTCCTTCCTGAAAATCTTCGGTTGCCCCAGCTCTTTCCTGGTAGCTGGCTTCTTTTTCCAGCATTTTATCCAGGCTATGCCCAAATGACCGGTTCAGCAATTGCTTGATCATGCCCAAGGCTTTCGTTGGTCCATGTGCATATCGTTCCGCCAGTTCTTCGGTTTTGCGGTGAAGGATATTTTCATGCTCCACCATCATGTTGATCATCCCAATGTTGTGGGCGTCTTTTGCGGAAAAGGAATAGCCAAGAGTTGTGAGCTCAAACGCTTTCGCTCTACCAACCAAACGGGGCAGATAATATGAGGCACCACAATCTGGCACGAGTCCAATATTGACAAACGAAACTGAAAATACAGCCGATTCAATGGCAACTGTGAAATCACAACTTAAAGCGAGCGAAAGTCCGGCTCCGGTCGCAATTCCGTTGATTTTACCAATGATGATTTTAGGGCAGTTGTGCATGCTCATCACCAATGGGTTGTACCTTGATTGAAGCACTTCCTGAATCGACAATTCGCTCATGTCTTTAAACTCATTGAGGTCTTGGCCGGAACAAAATGCTTTTCCTTCACCTGTGAGAATGATGCACTTAACATTGTCGTCATCCGAAAGTCGATCAAAAGCCTGCTTAAGTTCTTTTGCCATCACTCCATTGATGGCATTGAATATTTCCGGGCGGTTGAGTCGGATGGTGGCGATGTGTTTATGGAAGTCGACTTTTATGGTTTGGTAATTCGAATGCATATTTGTCCGTAGAAATAGCCTTTTCAAAAAAAGGGCTGCAAAGATAAATTTTTCCCTCGTACTAAAAACTGGAAATGAGGCAATCTGCCAGGTGATTCAATCGGAATTTATTGCGGATAAACGGGCCGGACTGTTAAAAAGCTTGGCTATGAACCTGGGATTCACTTCTTGCAGGATTGCCAGAGCTGGATTTCTCGAGGATGAAGCACCAAGGCTGGAATCCTGGTTGTCGACATCCAAACATGGTGAAATGGCCTACATGGAAAACCACTTCGATATGCGTCTTGATCCGCGTTTGCTTGTGGAGAACTGCAAGTCGGTTGTTACCCTGGTATTTCCTTATTTTCCGGAGAAACGGCTGTTTTTACCTGGCGATCTTAAAGTAAGTACATATGCATATGGATCTGATTACCACAATGTTTTGAAGAAGAAGTTAAAGCTATTACTGAAGGAATTTCGCACTGAAACGGGAGACGTGAACGGGCGTGTTTTTGTGGATTCTGCTCCTGTGCTGGAAAAAGCCTGGGCTGTCCGCAACGGAACCGGATGGTTGGCAAAGCACACCAATATCATCCATCCGAAGCAAGGTTCTTTTTTCTTTCTGTGTGAGATGCTGCTGGATATAGAGTTGTCTCCGGATGCACCGGTTACCGATCATTGCGGAACGTGTACCCGTTGCATCGATGCCTGCCCGACTGAGGCCATTATTGCTCCTTACCAGCTTGATGCCAGCCGCTGCATTTCCTATATCACCATTGAATTGAAATCTTCCATTCCGTCTGAATTTGCAGGAAAAATGGATGACTGGATTTTTGGATGCGACGTGTGCCAGGACGTTTGTCCCTGGAATAAGAAATTCTCATTGACTCATGCAGAACCGGCGTTTCTGCCTCATCCGGATCTGGCAAACATGTCGGTACATGATTGGAAAGAACTAACCAAAGATGTTTTTGATGAACTCTTTTCTAAATCTGCTGTAAAAAGGACGGGATATGAAGGATTGAAACGGAATATCCAATTTGCCACGGAAGGTACCGTTAAAGGTTAAATTGCATCCACAGAAACACCCGCCTGATTATTTTTTCTGGGAAAATGAGAATCTTACTTCCATATTTGAACGCATGAACAGAACCGGAATCCGGACTTTTCTGGCAGGGCTCATTTTTTGGTTGTTTCAAACAGCCGGTCCCTGCCTGAGTCAGCCAAGAGAATCAGTGCCGATTGCCGGTCAAAAACTGGATGTCCAGGCCGTTTTTTATGATGCGGCCAAAGCCGAAATACTTGAGAATCTGGAAGAAGCCACCCGACTTTACGAGAAGGTGCTTCGGATTGATGCTGGAAATGCAGCAGCTTATTATAAACTGGCCAGTATTCAGATTCGGCAAAATAAAATTTCCGATGCGTTAAAAAATGCAAAAGAAGCCACCCGGAATGACAAAGGAGTCTACTACTACTGGTTGCAATACGCCCAGCTTCAGGAGGAAAATAAGGACTGGAAAGGTGCGGTTAAATCATACCGTTATCTGGTAGACCATTTTCCTGACCAACAGCAGTTTCGTCTTTCCGTTGCACAGGTCCTGATCAAAAACAGTAAATTTAAGGACGCAGTCAAAGAACTGGGTAAAGCCGAACAATTTCTTGGACCATCAAACGAGTTGTTTCAATTGCGTCAGCGTTTACTCGTTCAACAGGATAAAGTCTCGGATGCCATAGATGATGGCCGCCGTTGGATTGCGACTCTTCCTGAGGAGCCTGAATCGTATTTCTCTCTGGCCCAGTTGCTTATTACGCACAATCAGTTTGAAGAAGGAAAAAAAATACTGTTGCAGATGGGAGAGAAGTTTCCTTCCAATCCTACTTCACATCTTATGCTGGCTGATATTTATATGAACGAGCGGAAGGAAGATAAAGCGGAAGAGGAAATGATCAGAGCATTTTCAAGCCCGGATCTTCCTATAGGTGCTAAAATAGATATTGTGTCCGGCTATCTCAGAGGAATGGATTCGGAAGATGAAAAGAAAAAGGCGATCGCACTCTGTGATTTGATTTTGAAAGTTCATCCCACTGATGCCCGCTCTTATATCATTCGGGGAGATATTCTTAACCGTGTGGGTGAAAAAAGAGGAGCGAGGGAAATGTTCCTGAAAGCCAAATCCTTTGATAAAAACAATTTTGGATTGTGGGAACAAACCGTCCTTATCGACCTTACACTGAATGAGATAGATTCCCTTATAATTCATACAGGTGAAGCGAAAATATTGTTCCCGAATACACCTTCATTTCCTTTCTACAATGGACTGGGAAATATGATGAAGAAACAATACGCGAATGCCATTGAATCACTGGAACAGGCAAGGCGGATTTCGCTGGATAACAACGAAATGCAGTTTGAAATCTGTTCACAATTGGGCGATGCGTATTTCAATATGAAGGAAAAAGACAAAGCCTGGGAGGCATTTGACGAAGCGCTTCGCCTTGATTCGAACAGCAGCCATGTGTTGAATAATTACAGCTATTTCCTGTCGCTTGAAAAAACGATGCTCAGTAAGGCATCTAAAATGAGTGGAAAACTGGTAAGGCTGTTTCCTGGTGATCCAACGTTTCAGGATACTCATGGATGGGTTTTGTACCAGATGGGCAATTACCAGGAAGCACTGTCCATCCTTGAGAAAGCTGTGAAAACCTCTGAATCAGGAGTTATCTGGGAACATTATGGAGATGCTTTGTTTAAAGCAGGTCGTATTGAAGAAGCGGTCAAAGCCTGGAAGAAAGCAAATGATTTTGGCGGGGAAGTCAGCCAGGAGCTGGGAAAGAAACTCAAAGAACGAAAGCTTAACTAAAGACGAATGAGAATTTCGGGGATGATATGGTTGCTGCTTATTGCAGTGGCGTTTTCATGTGGAAAAAAGAAAGAAGCGAAACCTGCCGATGATGCTACAGTTAAAAAAGAACTGCCTCCTGCTATTCTATCTGAATTTGTTGCCTGGCCACAGAATTACTGGATAGCAAAAGCAAAAGTGAATCTCACAATGCAGGGCAATTCCTTTTCGGTAAATCTCACAATACGGGCAGAAAGAGACAAGTGCATCTGGTTTTCAGCCAACGCGATGGGCCTTTTGGAAATAGCACGTGGCAAAATTGATACTGATTCAGCAAGGCTCCTTGATAAGTTTCACAATACCTGTTATGTGGGAGGAGTAGATGGGCTGGGTGCTTTCCTTCCGGTTCCAATGAAGCTTTCACAACTTCAACATTTTCTGATGGGTAAAGTATTCTGGGATAGTCTGGCAGCAGGACAAAAGCGCATCAGCGGGGATACCAGTTTCTTAGCGGGCAATCAGGGGGACGCATTGTTTAGGGCTCGGATTTTACAGAAATACAATCTGCTTGATGCCAACGCTGCATTATCAAACAACGAGGCTACTGTAAGTCTTAAAAATACAAACTTTAAGCCTGTGTCAGGATTTCCTGTTGCATTTCAAAAAGAAGTGGCGAGCAGTGTGAAAGAAGAAGGAAAGTTGAATGAAACAAAGATCCGGATAGAGTTTACCAGATTTGAATTTGTTGCTGAAAGACCGGATCTGGATTTTGAATTGCCTTCGGACTGTGAGCGGAAAGTAATTAAATAAAAAATCCTGCCATAAGCAGGATTTGCAGAGAGGAAGGGATTCGAACCCTCGATACCCTTTAGAGGTATACACACTTTCCAGGCGTGCTCCTTCAACCACTCGGACACCTCTCTGTTTAAAGGGCTGCAAAGGTGCCCTATTAATTCATTTTTTCAAAGAGCTGTTCCGGATATTTTTTTGGCGGTTCCGAATTCACCTGAACCCTTACTGAGTTTGCAGGAACTGTCCATGAGAAAAATGTTTTAGCCTTTGATCTTGGCCCAGGTTTCAAACAATTTTTCCTGCTGTGGCCGGTTGGCTGGTATTGAAGTTAGAGGTTCAACAGCATGGAGGCTATCAAAACATTCTGTGGGCAATTGTTGATACAATCGGGTTCCTTTCGTTTTCCAGGAAAGCATTTCGTCTGTTACTTCTTTGATCAGTTTCGCTGGGTTACCTGCCATCAGGCTTCGGGGAGCCACTTTTTCATTGGCTTTCACAAAGCTGAGAGCACCAATGATACTTTCATCCCCAATATCAGCATCGTCCATAATTACAGCGTTCATTCCGATCAGCACATTCTTCCCTATGTGTGCACCGTGAATGATGGCTCCATGCCCGACGTGGGCACCTTCTTCAAGAACCACAGTGATCCCCGGAAACATATGAACCGTGCAGTTTTCCTGAATGTTGCAGCCATCCTTAATCACAATTCCACCCCAGTCGCCCCGAAGTGCGGCCCCGGGACCAATGTATACGTCCTTTCCAATGATGACATTCCCTGTCACCGTTGCCTGAGGGTGCACAAAGGAACCAGGATGTACAACCGGAATAAAACCTTTAAATGAATAGAACATAAACGGAATGAAACGATACAGCAGCTCTACAACCGGGTAAACCGAATCCGGTTTATGGTAGATTGATCACTGGTTTCCAGCCAATACATACCGGCTGGCAAGTCTTCGACATTGATTTCCATAATATTGGTTCCGTTTGTCCTGACCTCCTTGAGTAATTGCCCTGAGTGGTCATAAATCAGGATCTTCTCCGGCCGGCTTGATTCCGGAAGGGTCACATTCAGTTTGTCCCGCACTGGATTCGGGTAAAGACTGATCGATTCATTTTCCTGGCTGGTTGCCACTTTGAGTACGGAACTATATGAAAATGATGAATCTTTAAAAACCTCAAGAAGACGGAAGTATTCAGTTCCGTCGCCGCCATTTCCGGTGAGAGGAAACGAAAACTGACCGGTTTGATGATCAGATCCAGACGAAACAAACCCGATCGAATTGAAATCAACACCATCGGTACTTCTTTCAATCACAAAATGGTCAAGGATTTCCTGATTTTCAGCCTTCCAGTTCAGTCTCACTTTATTTTGTCGTGGCACAGCC
>DAIOVD010000034.1:0-25009 GCA_036759185.1 Catalimonadaceae bacterium
AGACAAAAACCTGCCCTTCAATACCTTCCCGGACAGCTTTGTCCGGATAGCGGAGAGATTTAGCCAGAAAGGATTCCAGGTTGCCTTCGAATTCAGGGTCTTTTTCAGCAAAATCGGTAATGGTTTCAGAACTTCCCAACGGATTACCTCCTCCGTCACCGCCAGTACCGGGTCCTGCTGGCCCTCCAACCGACCCGCCTGGGTTTCCGGTTGGACCAGTTGGGTCTCCGGAGGCAGGAGCTACTGCGGCAACGGTTGTAACATCAGATGATTTTTTGACGGAGTCAATGACCAGATTTTCGTCCTTTGATAATTCTATTGGAAGTTTACCATCAAAATCTTTGGGTGGCTCTACTTTCTCAGCAGGAGGGGTGGTGGTCTCCTGTTTCGAGCCATTATCACCCTTCTCTTTGATTACCTCCAGAACAGGAAGCTCAACCACAATATTCCGGAGTTCGGGCTTACAAACCATTTTGTCGTCATCTGCCTTTAGTTCCGGACTCAGCCAGATTCCTCCAATGGTGAGTGAAGCAAAAGATGTAATGACCCAGATTGAAGCCCGTAAGATCCGGTCCGGGTATCGTGTGCGGAGTTCATATTGTCCGAACGATTTATTGCGATTCTCTGAAATAGCATCACAATACGATGGTTTAAGTAGTGTTTCCATGGCGTTTAAATTTCCAAGGAAACGCCGTCAGACAAAAATTATTATTGGTCCTGAAATTATTTTTGGTCTGGCTGCACACGTGGTCCATTCCACAGACTCCGGTTTTCGATGCGGGCAGGTCTGCGCATCTGATTGGTGGCAGTTCGCTGAGGAAGATGCCCCATGACCATGTAAATCTTTTCAAAATCTCCATTTCCTGAAAAGTTGGTAATCAGGCTCAAGACAGGAGTGCCGGCGAAAATTTGGTTGTTATCCATAAAGGTTATCTGTTTGAAATTGAAAAATTATAAGGACTGCGTTGTGTTTTGCCTGTTGCCATAATAGAGGCAGGCTTTAAAGAGGCAATGCCATGCTTGAGCCGTATCCGGTCCATGGCTATGTACAAAGGAGCGGTAAGGGCCGAATTATCAAAGAGATTCAACTGCATACCACCCGATACGAGTTTACTCAACCGGATGCCGATCAGACGAATCATAATCCGGCGGTTATAGAGCTTTTGAAACAGGTCCAGGGCATACTTCCGCAGAACGTGATCAGAGGCTGTATAGGGAACGGAGGCCTGCTTTGTCTGTGTATCAAAATCGGCATACCGGATTTTGACGGTAATGCAACCGGTTGTGTGTTGCATATTCCGGAGGTCATAACTCAGTTCGCTGACCATACGGATGATTTCCTGCCGTAGAAAAGCCACATCACTCGTGTCCTTTTCATAGGTACTTTCTTTGGACATGGATTTTTGCGCACTGTAAGGAACAATGGTCGACATGTCAATTCCATTGGCCTTCTCCCACATCCAGCTGCCATTTTTGCCAAATACCTTTTCCAGTGTTCTCTGGGGAATCTGGGCCAGTGTACCAACCGTCTGAACGCCCATCGTACGAAGAAGATGGGTGGTCTTATCGCCAATCATCGGCAACCGTTCGATCCGGAGTGGCTCCAGAAAGCGTCGCTCCGTGCCGATCGGTATGTAGATCTGTCCGTTGGGCTTGGATTCGCCCACTGCCACTTTGGAAACCGTTTTACTCGTTGATAAGGCAATGGATATGTTCAGGCCAATCTCAGTTTGAACGCGTTTCTTTACGTCCAGAGCCCATTTATAGCATCCCATAAAGCGATCCATTCCCGACATATCGACATAGAACTCATCGACAGAGGCTTTTTCAAGTAAGGGAGCCCGGTGCTGAACCAGATCAGTGACCATATCCGAATACTGGCTATAGGATTCGTAGTCTCCCCGGATAAAAACTGCATCCGGACAAAGAAGCCTGGCCATCCGTCCCGGCATAGCAGAATGTACGCCGAACCGCCGGGCCTCATAACTGCAGGCTGATACAACTCCGCGATCACCTGTACCGCCCACAATAACAGGTTTGCCCAGCAGACGACTGTCCTTCAGGCACTCCACCGCTACGAAGAACGAATCGAGATCCATATGTACAATTGAGCGCTGCATAACGATCCTGAATATTATTGGTACTATCACCAGATGATTTTCTAAAAATATTGGCAAATGTAAAAAGTGGTTTTATATTTGCCAAAAATAACGGAAATAAAATCTAAAATAATTGGCAATGGCAGATTCCTTACTTGCGTCAAACCTTAAATATCTTCGCAAAAAGCATCCCCTGAGATCAACGCAGTCAGATATGGCTAATTTACTGGGAGTCAGTATCTCTACCTATGGTTCATACGAAGAGGGGAGAGCAGAACCAAAGCTTGAGAACCTCCAGAAGCTTACCAGTTATTTTGGTATTTCCATCGAAGTGCTGCTTACCCGGAATTGCAGCGAAGAAGGAGCAGGGGAGAGGGCCACTTCTGAAAATACCAGAATTTCCGGTACGCCAGCGGGGCCGTCTGTCCTCACAGTTACTCTCGATAAAGAGGGAAAGGATAACATTGAATGGGTACCTGTTAAGGCGGCAGCTGGTTACACAGCTGGTCTGGGCGATCCGGAATACATTCAGAATTTACCTGCTTTCCAGATTCCGTTTCTGGATCAGAGAAAGAAATACCGTGCCTTTACGATTGAGGGAGACAGTATGCTGCCCATTCCATCCGGGTCGATGATTTTTGCGGAGTATCTGGATAACTGGAGTTCGATTAAAGACGATACCGCCTGCATCGTGATTACCCGATCCGAAGGAATTGTTTTTAAGAAAGTGTACAATTACCTGAAAAGCCAGAACTGCCTGCTGCTGGTTTCCAGTAATCCCGTGTACGCACCTTATATTGTAGGTGCATCTGACGTACTTGAAATCTGGAAATTCGCCGGCTTTTTTACGGATAAGCTACTGAACTCCTGATGTGGGAAATTGATACCGTCCTTCTTTTGAGACGGTGAATTCAAGTGGCTTTCGTTGAGACTGGTATTGATGAAAGCCTTCTTCCAGATTCTCCCAGAAGGAACGCAGTTTGGGCTGCTGTTTTTTCAGTTGGTTGTAATGATCTGTCCCAGGCTCGGCAGGAAAGATGTAGACCGGAATTCGCATCTGTCCGTTTGATTTGGCTTTGATGGCATAAAGGTAAATTTCTTCAATTCTCTCATTGGTCATTGGCAGGCAGCCAATGGTGATACAGGCACCATGAATCATAATCAATCCGCCCGGACGTTTTTTATTGCCCAGAATTCGGTCAGATGCATTCGGATAATTGATTCCAAGTGCCAGGTGATATGAACTCATCGGGTTGAACCGATCTACATGGTAGAATCCTTCCGGCACCTGCCAGTCGCCTTCAAATCGTTTGGGGCCTGGTTTGCCTGACGATGCACAAATTTCAAATTCCTTTATTTTTCGCTGTTGTTCTCCGGAATTGCCGGCGTGGATTTCCAAACGATTTTCAGTTTTGAAAGCGAGGATGGTCATCGTGAACTGTTCCGGCCGGATTTGATTTTCTTTCATTTTTTGGATGACGGCGACTTCTTTGTTCTGGCAAGCCAGTTGCACCCGTCCGTATTTTTTCTGTTCCTGTTCAAATGTTGATCCTGGTTGAATCAGCCAGGCGGTGAAATTTATGAGAATGAATGAAATCCAGTTCATAGCGTTTTTTTTGTAAAACGTGTGTGAAGCCAGTTTAGTGCGGCGGGCTCTTTTGAATTGACACTACTATTTAGGTTTTATAATTTATATTATGTTAAGTAGCGGTATACAATCAATCTACCCCCTTGCTGCTCTTGGATCGATCTTCCTGGGCATCTTGACCATCTCGGTTACTTCCAGACTCAGAAAACCAAATTCATCCACCACTTTTCCAGAGAGCCGGTAAACACCAACGCCACGAAATGGAGAATGAACCAGACTGGGCGGAAAATGAATCGTATCCAGAAAATGACCTTCGTGATCAATAAAACATCCGAAATTCATCCGATCGCCACGGACGGTACGCACAGGCTTAATGGTGACCAGATATCCATAAATTTCAACACGCCTTCCTTTAAACGGCAGCAGATTCCCCGCTGTACAGCTTTGTTCAAGGACGGCACGCCCTACACGGTCCAGGCCGGCAGCTGGCTTCAGATCAATTGCCGTCTGGGGAGCTATCCAGTTCCCGACTGAAATTCCGGTAGGCGAATCCGGACTGAGATGCAGAATTTCCTGTTCCATTTTATTGTTAAATTTGTTTTCAGGAATCAAGATGAAGAATAGCAGTCTTTGCCTGATTGACCTGGCTTCCTCTTTTTGCCGTTACACTACGGGCAAATACGGCTGCATTCCCAGATGATTCTGATTGCTGAGAAAGTAATGGCATGAGACCATCATCTGGTGTCGCCGGGTCTGGTAACTGAATATTGTGTCGCTCTGCTTCTTCCTTCCAGTCGGTTAAAGCAAAAGGCGATGTAAGCGGGAATCCCAGGAGCTCGATCTCATCGTAGGCATTTTCGACATAGTGCTCGGGAGTCAGCTCCGGCAGAGAAATATCCTGGGTGTACTCCTCTCCTGCCTGAAAGTCAAAAAGTTCAGGTACAACCGGCCCAGGTCGTTTCCCATGATATTGCAGATGTGCTTCCCAGAGAAGCTCCTTTTTGGTCTGGCCGGTAAAGCGAAAAGCACCAATCCGGATGAGAATGATGATTTGCTCCAGTCCCATCGAAACCCGCTTGATCAGATTGGATAAACTCCGGAAAGCCCCTCCCCTTTCGCGTTCATTTACAATATCTTGTGCAACTTTGCTTTCAAGACTTTTCAGGTGAACAAAGCCCAGAAAGATACGGTCCTTTTTAATGCAGGTTTTGATACGTGACTGGTTTATGCAGGGTGCTTCAATGATGGCACCACAACGCCGGGCTTCGTGGATATAGATTTCAGTCTTGTAGAAGCCGCCAAAATTATTGATCACGGCCACCATAAATTCCTTGGGATAGTAGGCTTTGAGGAAAAGGCTCTGATAGCTTTCAACGGCAAAGCTGGCCGAGTGCGCCTTGCTGAATGAGTAGCCGGAAAAGCTCTCGATCTGCCGCCAGACTTCTGCTGTGATCGCCTCCGGATACCCCTTTCGGGCACAAGAGTTGAAAAACTTGTCCCGGATTTTCTGGAATTCATCCCGGGACCGGAATTTTCCGCTCATTCCCCGCCGGAGTACGTCGGCCTCGGCAAGCGACAAACCCGCAAAGTGGTGGGCTACCTTGATGACATCTTCCTGGTAAACCATCACCCCATAGGTTTCCTTCAGAAGTGGCTCCATCGCCGGATGGATGTAGGTAAAACTGCCGGGGTTATGAAACCGGAAAATATACTCCTTCATCATTCCGCTTTTGGCCACTCCCGGACGAATGATCGAAGAGGCAGCAACCAGTGTAAGGTAGTCGTCACAACGCAGTTTGCTCAGAAGCTGCCTCATTCCGGGCGATTCGATGTAAAAGCAGCCCAGGGTCTCCGAGCTCCGTATCTGATTCCGGATGATCTCATCCTTCTTAAACCGCTGAACAGCATGCACATCGACATGTATTCCCTGATTTTCATAGATGATGTCCACCGCTTCTTTAATATGTCCCAAACCACGCTGGCTCAGAATATCAAATTTGGCATACCCGATTTCTTCCGCCGTGTACATGTCAAACTGTGTTGTAATAAATCCCTTTGGTGGCATATGAACAGCAGTATGGCGGTAAATGCTTTCTTCCGAAATCAGGATTCCGCCGGCATGAATGGACAGATGCCCCGGCATATCTTTCATCATACCTGCAAACCGGTGTATCCATTGCATCGTCCGGCTGTCCTGAAATGCAGCCGGATTGTCTGACATCCGGTCAATATCGGCCTTGGGCATACCAAAAACCTTTCCCAATTCCCGGAAGATGGAGTTCTCCTGATAGGTCACATAGGTTCCGAGCATTACCACGTGTTCTTTCCCATACGAATCAAATATGTAGGATTGAATCTTTTCGCGTTCATCCCAACTGAAATCCACATCAAAATCGGGCGGTGAAGTGCGGTGAGGATTGATGAAACGCTCAAAGTATAAGTCCAGCTCAATCGGGTCAACATCGGTGATTCCCAGGCAATACGCTACAATCGAATTTGCACCGGATCCACGACCGACATGGAAGTATCCCAGGTTTCGGGCAAAGCGGATGATGTCCCAGGTAATAAGGAAATAGCCGGTAAAACCCAGCTGGTCGATCACTTCCAGCTCCTTACGGACCCTTGATTCAGCTTCTTTGTTTCCCTGGCCATACCGGTACACAAGGCCATCTTCAGCCAGACTCCAGAGTTGCGCCCTGTCTTCTTCATGAGTTTTGCCAAAGAGTTTCCGGTTTTTGGACTCATGAAAAACAAAGGGGAATTCACATTTGGACAGAAGCATCTCGGCTCTGAAAATCAGCTCAGGGGCCTCTTCAAACCATTTCAGCATTTCTTCCGGAGACGCAAAAAAATCATCCGGACCGGCGTGCGTATCCGGACTCAACTTGCTAAGAAGCGTATTTTGTTCAATGCATCGGAGCAAGCGGTGAAGATCAAATCCTTTCCGGTCAGTAAAAACAACCGGTTGCCAGGCCAGGGCTTTGCTTTGCCAGTCGCTGCCGGATGGAATGTGATGCTGATTTTTAAAGGTCCACAGTCGCAGGTCCGCGGCCCGAATGCCCAGCCACTCGTCTTTCAATGGCAGTCTTTGAGGAACATTTGTCAATGGATAGATCCAGAAGACATCCTCCAGCACAGGAGCCTCCTTCGGAAAACCCTTCTTTTGGATCAGAAAGGAACTCAGCCAACGATTCAGATGCTCAAAGCCATCCTGAGACCGGGCCAGTCCAATATAACAAAGTTCAAAGTGATTCCGGAATTCAACGCCTGCAATCGCTTCTATATGTGATCGTTGACAGAAACTCAGAAAGTCAAAAAAGCCAGATGTATTGTTGATATCCGTAAGCGCCATCCGGGTAATGCCACGTGCCGTTGCCGCCTTCACCAGATCTTCCGGCGAAAGAACTCCGTGATTCAGACTAAAGTGTGTGTGACAATTCAGATACATAATCCCAATAATTCTGGCATTTTGATTTCAAAAATACCAAAATAAGTAGAATTAAAAACCAATTTAATTGGAAATATTTCCCGCTATTCTTTCTGAGGATTGCTAAAAATCAGAGAATGAGAACGAAAGCCGAAGTGAAAAAGAAATGATTCAACCCTGGGAAAGGATGAAAAATTAAATGCAGAAAGGCGGGGAACGATGAAGGTGGCTTCAGGATTTGAGAATCCTGCGCCACTGATTCTGCAGATGGAGATTGTAGCCGTGGGCTGAAATCAGAAGAACACTCCCGATGTACGAGACGAAATGTTCGGAATCGGTATACAATTCGTAACCAAGACCCAATGAGAAAACCACAAATGCGATCCAAAGAAAAATCGAAGAACGACTATAGAAGGTCCTTCGTGCCGATTGCCAGACTGCAACCAGACAAGTAAGCCAGAAGAACAGATTCCAGGCCTCCCCGGCAAAGAAAGAACCGATTCCAAGGCCAACGGAACCCAATGCAATCAGTTGGGGCGCCAGACAATGAATCAGACAGAGAAAGCTTCCGCCGGCACCGACATAGTCAGGGTTGAGAACTGCCTCTGCGACAGTTTCCATCTCCGGATGATGCGGGGTGGTCGTGACGGTAATCTCTTTCTCCAGAAGTGTGGCGCTTGTTTCCAAAATTATCTTTTGCAACTGTGTCGCAAAAATAGAAAACTTATTCCGCCCGCAAGCAGAAATCAGAAAATAATTTTCCGGCAAGAAAGTGCTTCGTAACGAAGATGGCATTCAAACGGACGGCTCGTCGAAGTGCTATGCGCCCATGTCTTTTGTTATGAGGAGAAACTGATAAATATTAGGAAATTAAAAAACAGTGTCCCTACTTTGTTTGTTGGTACGATGTCCGGTTTCCAATTCCGGAACATCAATTTCAAATTTAACACACCGTTTTCCGTGATTATCATTCTCTTTTTTGTCCTCCACTGGTACCTTTCTCTCTTTTCTCAAACATTCTTTCTGCACCGCTATTCAGCTCATGGAATGTTTGTTATGAACAAATTCTGGGAGAAGTTCTTTTACGCATTTACGTATATCACTCAGGGCTCCTCGTATCTGAGTCCCCGTGCGTATGCGGTTCTTCACCGTATGCACCACGCTTATTCGGACACCGAAAAAGATCCACACACCCCACACCATGCGTCCAACGTATTTACCATGATGTGGAAAACCAAAGCCATCTACAACAATATCCTGAGCTACAGAGAAGTGGCTGAGAAGCGTTTTACCGCCAACCTTCCGGACTGGAAATTCATTGAAAAGCTGGGAGACAGCTGGTATAGCCGCGTAGGCTGGGGAACGCTATATGTTCTTTTTTACATCCAGTTTGCTGATGCCTGGTATTTATACCTCCTTCTCCCAATCCATTTCCTGATGGGACCTGTTCATGGCGCCATTGTAAACTGGAGTGGACACATGTACGGATATCAGAATTTCGACAACAACGACAAAAGCCGTAATTCACTGGCCATGGATTTTCTGATGATGGGTGAGCTGTATCAGAACAACCACCATAAACTGCCAAACCGGGTAAATTTCGGTGTAAAGTGGTTTGAGTTTGATCCAACCTATCCGGTAATTAAAGTTCTGGACCTTTTGGGAATCATTAAGTTAAAAACAATCAAAGCCTGATTGCAGAATTAAAGCCGCAAAAAATTTGCATTGCATAATAGTTTGCATACTTTTGCGGCCCGTTTGCGGATGTGGCGAAATTGGTAGACGCACTAGACTTAGGATCTAGCGCCGCGAGGCATGGGGGTTCGAGTCCCTTCATCCGCACAATCAACAAACAGCCCCATTTTTAACAAGATGGGGTTTTTTGTTTCAAACAAAACCATACGAACAGTGGAAATTTTATTCGAAAAGAAAGAAAACTCATCAGCCCTTTTAACCATCTCAATTGAGCAGGGTGATTATCAGTCCGATTATCAATCAAAAGTAAAAGACTATTCCAAACGAGTTCAGATGAAAGGCTTCCGGCCTGGAAAAGTTCCACCGGCATTGGTTGAAAAAATGTATGGTTCTGCACTGAAAAGCGAGGCCATCAATTCCGTCCTGAATAAATCCATTGATCAGTACCTGAAAGACAACGAAATTGATGTTCTCGGCGACCTGATCGCAGAAGAGTCGTTTGCTGACCCTGCGACTTCAACTCCCGACCTTCTGAAATTCTCTTTCCTCCTGGCCATTCGTCCAGATATTACGTATCCTGCCCTTGAAACCGTTTCTCTGGTGTATCCGGAAATCGAAGTTTCTGAAGACAGGATCAACGATTTCATCACCGATCTTCAGAAACGTTATGGTCAGATGTCCGACGGAGAAGCCATTGTAGAAGGTGATCTGATCAAAGGTCAGCTTGTCGCCAAAGACGGCAGCTTTGAAACAGAGTCATCTTTTCCATTCAGCAAAATCAAAGAAGGATATCAGGCTCAGTTCCTCGGAAAAAAAGTGGGTGAATCCATTGAGTTTCCCATCGAAGAGGCATTTGAAAAAGATGAAATCCGCTTTGTGACCGGAACCTATAAAGAAAAAGAGCGTGAGTTTTCCGGTTTGTTTACTCTGACCATCACAAACATCAGTACCTCCTCCCCTGCTGAGCTAACAACCGATTTCTTTGACAAAGCCGTCGGAAAAGGTCGTGCTGCTGATGAAGCAGAATTCAGACTTCGGGTACGGGAACTGTTTGCTGACACCTACTCTGGTGAATCAGAAGCCTATTTTCAGATGGCGGTTGAGAAATTCTTCTATGAAAATTCTCAGCTGGTACTGGCAGAAGATGTTGTGAACAAAGTGATTACACGGAGAAGCGAAGGCAAGATGTCCACTGAAGAGTTGGTATCTTTCCTGCCCCGCTACATCCGTTCCATGAAGATGAGCCTGATCAAAGGTAAATTGTCAGAAGACTTCAACCTTCGGATTACAGAGGAAGACCTCCTGGAAGCGGCACGCAAGCAGATCGCTTCTGATTTCCAACAGATGGGATATGGCAATCTGGGCGATGAGTTTATTGAGAAATATGCTGCTTCGTACCTGGATGAAAAAGACAAAAACAACCGGGATCGTATGGCAGAGAAATCGCTGACTGCCAAAATCGCTTCTCTGTTGCTCGAAAAAGGCAAAATTGTCAGAAATGTAGTAACGATTGAAAAATTCAATCAATTGGTTGAAGAATTGAACTAGTCTTGCAGAACCATTTCTAAATATATGAATCTGCATAACGAGTTCAGAAAATATGCGGTCCACCATCAGGGGATGAGTGGCCACACCATTGACGACTACATGAACCACATTGGTGACATTGGCCGTCCGATGGTTGAAAATACAACCCAGTACATCATTGAAGAGCGCCCGGTGCGGTTTGCACAGATTGATGTGTTTTCGCGTCTGATTATGGACAGGATCATTTTCTTCGGAACTCCTGTCGATGACCAGATTGCCAATATTGTGATTGCCCAGATGTTGTTCCTTGAGTCTTCAGATCCAAAGAAGGACATTATGATGTACATCAATTCTCCAGGAGGATCGGTGTATGCCGGTATGGGAATCTATGACACCATGCAGTTTATTCGTCCGGAAGTCGCCACCATTTGTACGTCTCTGGCTGCATCAATGGGTGCCGTCCTTCTGGCGGGCGGTGCAAAAGGAAAGCGGACAGCACTTCCTCACGCCCGGGTAATGATTCACCAGCCTTCCGGTGGAGCACAGGGTAAATCAACGGATATTGAAATCACAGCGAAAGAGATTGTCAAACTTCGGGGAGAGTTGTACGAAATTCTGGCTTCACACACAGGTCAGACCGTAGAACAAATTGAGATTGATTCTGAACGCGATAAGTGGTTCAGAGCTTCCGAAGCAAAAGAATACGGATTAATTGATGAGGTTTTATCAAAAGCCTGATCCGATTAATTACAACATTATCATTTGTAAACAGGTTAATTTGCAGTCGGGTATCGGATACCCGACTGTTTACCTTTTGACTCACACACTAAAATAAACAAAATTTGGCCAGATCCATTAGCTGTTCCTTCTGCGGACGAAATAAGAAAGATGTTGTACTAATGGTTTCCGGACCGGACGTTCACATCTGCAATTTCTGCATCGAGAAGGCATACGAAATTCTGGAAGACGAACTGAACTCCCAGCAAAAAACTTCCCTTACTCCACATTCAGGCGGATTTCATCTGATAAAACCAGCGGAAATGAAGCGGTTCCTGGATGAATTTGTGATTGGTCAGGACGAAGCCAAAAAGATTCTCTCTGTGGCCGTCTATAATCACTACAAAAGATTGGAGCAGAGCCGGATCAAAGACGATGATGTCATGATCGAAAAATCGAACATCATCATGGTTGGTGAGACAGGAACAGGCAAGACCTACCTGGCACGGACTCTCGCAAAAAAACTCAACGTTCCTTTCTGCATTGCCGATGCTACTGTGATTACGGAAGCTGGTTATGTTGGGGAAGATGTGGAAACGATTCTTACCCGACTTCTTCAGGCGGCCGATTACGATGTAAAAGCAGCGGAACGAGGGATTGTCTACATTGATGAAATTGACAAAATCGCCCGAAAAGGAGACAATGCCTCCATCACCCGTGATGTAAGCGGTGAAGGTGTTCAACAGGCACTTCTCAAACTTCTGGAAGGATCGATTGTAAATGTACCACCTCAGGGCGGACGGAAACATCCGGAACAAAAGATGATTCCGCTGAATACCGAAAACATCCTCTTTATCTGCGGAGGCGCTTTCGATGGCATTTCGAAAATGATTGCCAACCGCATGAACACCAAACCCATCGGGTTTTCCAGTACGACTGATGAGCGGACGGAGATTCATAAAAATGATCTCCTCTCCTTCATCACATCACAGGATCTCAAGGCGTTTGGCCTGATTCCTGAACTGATCGGACGCCTTCCGGTTGTGTCGTATCTCAATCCTTTGGATGCGGAGGCACTGAAACGGATTCTGATCGAGCCTAAAAATGCCATTGTGAAGCAATACCAGAAACTCTTCAAAATGGAGAATGTGGAACTGGAGTTTACCGATTCAGGCGTGGAATACATTGTAGAAAAAGCCATGGAATTCAATCTGGGTGCCCGTGGACTACGTTCGATCTGTGAAGCGATTCTGACGGATGCCATGTTTGAGATTCCGTCAAAAACGGACCAGACTTTGGTATCGATTGACAGGGCATATGCGGAAGCTAAAATCAGCAAGTCGAAATACGCCAAGCGAATGATGGTTGCATAACCAGACTTTCTTTACCTTATCAGAATGGCCTTTCATCCGGAAGGCCATTTTTTTTGTGCGGTAATTGGGTAATAGATGAACAATGTGTTGCGGGAACCTTGATTCATCTTTTTTTATGGAAATGCGCCCGAAACAGTTTTAGTTTCGGATAGAATTGTTTCGTTTCTATTTGAATCATAACTAGTCGAAACAGAAGTTGTTTCAACCAAAAGTGTTTCATTTTTTTTCGAATCTGAATCGATGAAAACAAATGTTGTTTCAGGATATTTCCGTTCATTTGCTCCGAAACATACTTACCAAATACGTTTCCACTGTCAGTTTCCAGAAACGGTTTACCACATAGAAATCCGTCCCAATGCCACGTTCCAAACCCTATGATGAAATCACCAACTTTCTTGGGATTAGTCTGAGAGAGCTGGCAAGCTTTCTTGGTATCACTCCTCAATACCTCGGACTTACAGGGAGGTCTCTGAGATCTCTTTCAATTCCCATGGGTCGAAAAATCAGAGAGTTACACATGGTAATTTTAAGAGTTGAAAAAATTCTGGAGGAGGAAGGCGAAATTCCTGCAGACAAGGTGCCCGAACAATACCTGGAAAAGCGATTGAAGGACGTAGAATTTGACCTTATTCTACTCAACCGAAAAATATCAAAGCATGAGAAAAAGAAGAGAATACTTCGACAGGCTTCCATGACTTACAACTCTTTGTGGGAAGAGCTGACAGATAAAGATGAAATTGCCGCAGTGTGGCTCAGAAATCAGCAGGCATTTGTTGTGCTGGATAATCAACCGGATCCTGATATCAGTAAATTGCTTTGGCAGCGTAAAATGCTCCTGATTGAACAGGAAGAAGTAAAGGCGGAACTGGCCGGACGTAAGGCTTCCTAACAGTATTACGAAATCCAATATTCAAGAAATGAATCAAATGCACATAGAACTACGATCCGATACATTTACCAAACCTGGTCCGGCCATGTTGGAAGCCATGCTTCATGCTGAGGTTGGAGATGATGTGTTTGGTGAAGATCCGACAACCAACCGACTTGAACAATATGCGGCAGAGCTGTTTGGTTTTGAAGCCGGGCTGTATTGCGTATCCGGAACCATGGCCAACCAGATTGCCATTTCGGTGTATGTACGGCCAGGCGACGAAGTAATCTGCGATGCTTTGTCACACATCTATTTGTATGAAGGCGGAGGAATTGCGGCCAATTCGATGGCGTCAGTAACTTTATTGGATGGAGACCGGGGAAGAATAACGGCGGCTCAGATTGAAGAAGTCATCAAAGAGGACAATGTTCACTATCCGGTATCGAGGCTTGTTTCTTTGGAAAACACGGTGAATAAGGGAGGTGGAAGCATTTACGAAATGTCCGATTTGAACGAGATCCGGAATTTGTGTTCGGCAAAAAACCTGTCTCTGCATCTGGATGGTGCCCGCCTCTGCAATGCCATTGTTGCCCGGAATCAATCCACCAAAAATTTTGCTCCCATTTTCGATTCGATATCCGTGTGCCTATCCAAAGGTCTGGGCGCACCCATGGGTTCGGTTTTACTGGGAACAAAAGAGTTCATCCACAAAGCCCGAAGAGTTAGAAAACGCTGGGGAGGAGGATGGAGACAATCTGGTTTTATGGCGGCCGCCGGTCTGCATGCACTCCAAAACAACATTCCGGGTCTGGCAGATGATCACCGAAGGGCAAAGCAGCTGGCTTCCATACTGGAAACGCGTTCTGAAGTTACCAGTATACTTCCTGTCGACACCAACATAGTGATCTTTTCCGTTGATCATGGGTATTCCAGTTCGGCAGAATATGTCCGGAAGCTGGCATCCAAAGGACTTTTCGCTTCTCCATTCGGAGCACAGAAAATCCGCCTGGTCACGCATCTGGATTTCACTGATTCTGACCTTGAAGATGCCAGAATCGCCTTCCAGACTCTCTGATTCCATTGGAATGTGCCAGTGATTTTCTGGCTTACAGCCTTTTGTGGTTTGAATTTGTTGGAAATCTTAGTGAAAACACAGCACTCAACAAATTTTTCTCCCACTTCGAAAAACCATAAAAAATCATGTAAGTTTCATTTGCTTTTTCAGTGATTCCAATTAGCTTTACGATCCTAAATCCCCTGGATTGCTTATGGTTAAACTTTACACTACACGAACATACTTCCGGCATTTTTTTAACTTTTCATTCGTATTATTTTCGACTTCTGCATTCTGCCAGTTACCATCTGGATCGGGCCTGAATCAGACCGGAAGACCACCCATTCCTACAGAGGCTTCGGGCCCCATAAACAGGGCTCTGCTAACAGGAATTACACCATCAGAAGGTCACTCAACTCAATCTGTCACCTTATCCACATGGAATGGCAGCAGTTGGGATTTTGGTTTGCCGGACGAAACGGTGAGTGCACAAATTGATGGCAACTATTCAGGGCCAGGATTTGTGTGCGAAAACCTGACCATCGGTACAGGAAAGTCATTTGCCCCAACCTCGCCTGTTGAAATCAGGAAAGATGCCGTCTGTTCTTCTGAATTGATGAATGGAAAACTGATTTTCAATGGTACTGTGGTACAAAAATTTCAGGGCTATGCGTTTGATCTCACATTGAATAATTCAGCCGGCATGGTAATGGAAGCTTCGGGAACAATAAAAGGAACCCTGAAGCTGCAAACTGGTATTCTTTCCACCAACGGCAACCTGATTCTTCACTCTTCTGCAACCGGTACAGCCCGGGTGGCCACGATAGAATCCGGAGCAGGCATTACTGGAAATGTTTTGACCAGGAGATTTGTTCCAGGTACTTCTGCTTCATGGCATTTGATGGGAGTACCCGTTTCTGGTCAGACGGTTTCAGATTGGTCTGATGATTTTCTGATCCTTTCGAATTTCATTTACCGATACAAGGAATCAGGATCCATTAATGTAGATGACCAAATCAATGGTTGGGAGCAAATGTCAGGAAGTCTGAATCCTGGTCAGGGTTACCGTACATTTCTGAACCAGTCTTTCTTTAATGCCAATGCTCCATTCGACAATTCTGGTCCGCTTGTAACAGGTGATTTTGAATTTCCGGTTACGTTTAATTCGTCCGGTTATGATGGTGGTGGCTGGAATTTGCTGGCGAATCCGTATGCCTGCGAAATTGACTGGCATTCATTTTCGAAAAACCTGATCAATGGACAGGTGCATGTCTGGAACAATAACAAATACGGTTCTTATTCTGAAGGAGCCGGCATTGGAATCAATGGTGGTTCACGTTACCTGTCTTCTTTCCAGGGCTTTTTCATAAAGGCATCCGGAACAGGAGCTGAACTCTCTGCTTCAGAAGTTTCCAAACCTGCAACTCCACAAATCAATACGTTTATGCGGGTGGCAGCTGATCCTTCGGATATGGCCAGAATCACTCTTCGTGGACCAGATGGAGACAATGACGAAACAGCCATCCGGTGGATTCCGGGTACGTTGCCTTCATTTGAATCGTTTTATGATGCAGATAAGTTGATCAATCCAACGATTTCTTTGTTTTCCAATACTCAGGATGGACGAAGAACCAGCATTCAGGCTAGGGATTTTTATGAGTCTGACATTGTGGATCTGGGAATTTCTGTGAACCATGCAGGTTCCTATTTCCTCGAACTGCATATTGGTGCTGAGATTTTTGCAGGGAAAACCTGGGAAATCCGGGACAATGAAACGGGCTTCATCTTCCCTCTTACTGCCGACATGCTGCTACCTTTCCAGGTGATTGATGGAAGTGAATATTCTCTTTACCGATTTTCCATTATTGCACAGACTCCAACCGGTACTGATCAGGTTCTTGGATCATCCGGCAAACTGAATCTCTATCCAAATCCAGCGACAGAATCAGTGACAGTGGTGAGCAAGGAAAGTAATGCAGGCTTTGTACTGACAGATTTACTGGGACGGGTTGTTAAAACCGGTGTTCTTGATCAGGTTGGCAACAAAACCATTGAGATTTCAGATTTGTCATCCGGCATTTATCAATTGAAAGTGGGTAATTCCATTTCAAAACTGGAGGTTCAATAGAAAATACCTCCAACTAAAAAAGAAAGCCCTGGTTCGCAAAAACCAGGGCTTTCTTTTTGTCCTTATTTTATTATTTGTCAGGCGAGTGCCTTCACTTTTTCAACCAGAACATCAAAGTTCAAAGGCTTCTGAAGAAAGTCTGTAAAGCCCTGAGCTTTGAATTCATCCAATGAATAATTCCGGGCGTTGCCTGTGATGGCAATGATGGGAACATTGGCTTTTTTCGGATCTGCAAGTTTGCGGATTTGCCCGGTGCATTCGATTCCATCCATTCCAGGCATATTGATGTCCATCAGAATTACCTGATAATCACTCGTTGCCAACATTTCCAATACAACGTGACCGTTCTTCGCCGAGAATATTTCACAGTTCTGAAATTCAAGAATTTTCTTGGTCAGATTCAAAATCACTGAGCTATCCTCAGCAATCAGTACTTTAATTTTTCCACTCATGGTTTTTGCTTAATAGACTATACGTAGTTAAGAACAGTTTCGCTGCTTCGGTAATGAATTCCATTTTTTCCTGAACAGCGGCAATTTTATCGCTTTTTAATTCATTTTCTAAATCCCTGGCCAAGTCACTGAGCTTATTTACCCCGAAAGTGCCCGCATTGCCTTTCAAGGTATGTGCATGGCTTTTCAATGTTTGCCAATCTCCCAACAAAAGAGCGGCATTCATTTCAAGAATCATATTCTCTGTTTCCGTAGCAAACTCATCGAGACTGTCGAGTAGAATATCTTCACCCAGATGTTTGAGAAGGCTTTTCAAGGTTTCAAAGTTGAAGACAGCCTCCAGCTCGGATCGTTGTGAAACCACTGCCGTTTTCTGAATTCCGGCACTTTCTTCGTACCTGGATGAGAAATAACTTTTTTCTGTCCAGTACTTTACTTTGGTTAAAATTTTATCACCGGAAATAGGCTTCGCGATGAAATCATCCATTCCTGCTTCAACAAATCTTTTCTTGTCTTCTTTGAGACAATACGCCGTCATCGCCACAATGGCAGGATTGTAATCCAGATCCAGATTTTTGATTATTTGAGTAGCCGTTACTCCATCCATGACAGGCATTTGAATGTCCATCAATATAACATGAAAATAGCCTGTTTTTGTTTTTTCTACGGCTTCCTCTCCATTGGTTGCCACCTCCACTTTGCAGCCGGCTTTTACAAGGATTTCATACGCCACTTTCAGATTGACTGCATTGTCATCAACCAGCAAGACTTCCGGTGTTTGGGCATCAAACCGGATAAATTTTTCTCCAGGGAACAAAGGTGTTTCAACCAGATTTTCTGCTTTCACCAAAGGAAACTTCACCCAGAACGTGGATCCGCTGCCCGGCGCTGACACAAAGCCCAATTGTCCCTGTAATGCATCGGAAATCAGTTTTGTAGTGAGCAATCCGAGACCACCCCTAGTTGCCTGAAAGGCATATTCCGGATTTTCTGACAAGATCAGTTGCTGGATGGAAAGTTGTTCTGAACTGGACAATCCACTACCGGTATCGGTCACTTCAATCACCACAAAGGCCTGGCCAGACAATTCTTCCATATGGGCCTTCAGACGGATCTGCCCCTGAATAGTAAACTTGAATGCATTTGAAATCAGGTTGTTGACCAGTTGGTACAACCGACTTTCATCCGACACAATATTCTGAAGTTCAGCACTGATTTCGGTATGAAACCCAATATTTTTCAACCGGGCCTGGTCTGCATACAAACGGGTTACGCCATTGAGAAGTGTAGGCAGGTGCACATTGGTTTGCTTCAGAATAATTTTTCCCGTCTCAGCTGAGCTGAGATCAATTAACTGATTGAGAATGTGCAGTAAAGCATCTCCTGATTTATAAATAATCTGGAGATACTCGCTTTGTTCTTTATCCAGATGAGTATCGTTGAGCAACTGTGCCATTCCCAGAATTCCATTCAACGGAGTCCGGATTTCATGGCTGATGTTGGCAAGAAAGCGCTCTTTTACTTTCAAGGCATCAGTGGCTTCGAGCCGTGATTTTGATTCATTCCACTGGGCTTTTCTTACAGCAGAATTATCCCGGGCAATGCCTTCGAATCCGACCCATTCGTTCCAGGCGGTGTGTCGGGGTTTGAGATTACAGATGAGCCAGACTTCTTTTCCTTCCGCATCTTTCATCGACAATTCCACCCCTGAAACCAGATTTCCTTCCCTTAATTCCACCAGTTCTTTATGGAAAAGACCGGGAGAGATCAGGTATTCGCTCAGGTTTGTTCCTGTAAAAAGCTGGGAACCCATGCCTGTTAACTTCTCAATTGCCGAACTGATGCTTGTAATCGTTCCAAACTTGTCTGCCTGAAAGTAAACATCTTCAAACGCATCAATTAACTCCAGATATTGCGTCTGGTGTTGCTGTATGGCCGTTTGCTGCAATTGCTCAGTACTTATGTCTTCTGCAATACCCAGGACTTCAACATACCCGAGGCCACTGCCTTCCATGGGAATAAGCGTCACATTCCACCAGAAGATGTTTCCCTGCGAATCGACGGATTGCCATTTAAACTGAATCTGTTCGCCTGTAAAGGCTTTGTTGTATTCTTCCTCCCAATCGGAAAAGCCGATTTGCTGACGGATCCCCTTGTTTCGCGGATAACTAATCCGTGTTCCGAAATTGGCCCCTTTCCCTACGACGGCATCGATAAAAGCCTGGTTGAAATACGTTACCGTCCCGTCGTCTGAGACTGACCAACAGGCCTGTTTCTGTTGTTCTGAAATCTTTTTGATTCGCTGACCCAGTTGCCATTCTGCATATTGCTTCCTGTAATGAACCAGAATCTGCGCCATCACATCGGCAATGGTCAGCCCTTTAAATTCAAAGTCTGATTCATCTGTTAAAGTGTCATTTTTTATGATTCCAAGAATTCCGATGGGTTCCTTCTGAAACAACAATGGGATCAACAAAAAAGAAGGCCGGATGGAATCCGTATTTTTCGCCGGCGATGCGGTTTCAAGGACCAAATCCCAGTCGTGATCTGAAAGAATAAAGTGCGTTTTCGATTCAAGAACAAGCGGATTGAACTTCTCCGCCAGCCATTCAAAGGACGGTTCGGTTTTAGGCCGGTCTGTCCATACAGTTTCTCCAACGATCTGAATTTCTTCAAATGATTGAGCAACCTGCTCAAGAAAGACAGAGCTGGCCCCCATTTTTTTTCGGATCAGTTCCAATCCCTTTTTCAGAAATGTGGCTGCGCTATTTTCCCTAAGGGCGAGTTGGGCTAAATCACCCAAAAGTAGTTTGGTCTCTACATCCTGAAAACCGGTATGCCGGTAATTGGCTGATCCAGTTGCTTTATCATGGATGTTTGCACCGGATTTGTCTTTCTGAAGCTTTTTCCTTTCCTCCGATTCTGCAATCCATTCCGGATCTTTGATAACAGCCAGGGCAAGAATGGCGTAGTTTCCTTCGTAACGGGTGGGGAAAAAGGAAAGTTTTCCCTGAGGAAGCTCTTTGATAAGCGATTTACCGGGTGGAAGGTGATGGATTTCATTGAGAGTCTCCATTTCCATTCCTTCCACAACGTCTGTGATTAGAATAGAATGAATTTCGGTGTTCTCCTTTTTCAGCCAGTAACAGGCCTCATCATTTGCCGATAATACGGCTCCTTCATAATTCAGCAGAAATGCCGGACTTTTGATTTTGTCAAGACTAAAAGCCTGATTTTCAATTTCCAAATGCTGCATTCGTTCTGTCTTTCCCTGTGAAGGTGTAGTTTTATTGTGTTTCATTGCAATAGGGCGAAACCGTAAGGCTTCGTTAAGCCTGTACCAACGTGGTACGGGCATAATCCGAAATCAAAAGTACAGGACCATTTGATGGTAGCAGAATCGCAATGCTACTTTACATTACATTTGTAGCTGCACAGGAAATGCTTTGAAAAAGGATAACACATCATACTACTTCTTTTTATTGTGTATTTTGATTCTTGCCATATTCCTATTTTCGGCAAGGTCTGGCACAGTGCCGATGAACTGGCAGGAGTTCTTTTCTGCAATTTTTCACCCAAATCCCGAAAACCTTGCAAGTACACTCATCTGGAATGTCCGGATGCCACGTTTTTTTCTCGCCTTACTGGCTGGCGGCGTCCTGGCAATTGCCGGACAGGGCATGCAGATTCTGGTCCGAAATCCATTGGCCGACCCATATACCATGGGCACCGCCAGTGGCGCTTCTCTAGGCATAAATCTGGCAATGACCGGGTGGTTGCCTGGTTTTATGGTCTCATTTTACTGGGTTCCTTTCTGGGGTTTTGTGGGTGCTTTGGGTTCTTCATTCCTTGTGCTGGCATTTGTTTCGGGTCGAAGAAATCCGGATAACGGACGATTCCTTTTAGTGGGTGTTGCTGTTTCTATGCTGGCCAACAGCATGTTGAGTCTTCTTACCTTTGTTGCAGCCCGGCAGAACGAGGTCCGGCATCTGTTATTCTGGACGTTTGGCAATCTCGACAAGGCCACCTGGGCTTCTCTGTTTCCAATCGGTGCATTGTCGATTCTGGGGTTGGCCACATTTTTTGCCGGACGGAACGCCTGGCCTTTGCTCCTACTTGGTGATGATAAAGCAGAAAGTATCGGCCTCCGGGTTTTTACTTTGAAAAGATGGTTGCTTGTACTATGTGCCTTCCTTACTGCATGTGTGGTAAGTATAGCAGGGCCGGTTGGGTTTGTGGGCCTGGTTGTTCCGTACTGGACCCGTAAAATGGTGCATGTTACCAGCAAAGCCTTCCTTCCTCTTACATTTCTGGTTGGGTCTGCGTTCCTGGCAGCCTGTGATTTGTTGTCCCGGATCATCTTTCTTCCGTATGGATTACCGATCGGATTGGTTACTTCCTTGGTAGGTGTGCCCTTCTTCCTATATTTGCTCCGCGAAACTTCCCGAAAGGAATCGTTTTAGCTCCGGATCATTCTCCGTGCCCTCTGGCATCATCCGGACATCTCAAGACAAGACAGTAAAATGGTCTACATTAGCCGTAAAGAATTTTTCAACGCAGCTCATAAGCTGTACAATCCCGCCTGGACAAAAGAGGAAAATGATGAATGCTTTGGTCCCTGTGCCAATGAGTATTTTCATGGACATAATTTCGAACTGACGGTGACTGTGGTAGGAACACCAAATCCGATGACAGGTTTTGTGATCGATCTCAAGAAACTGGGCGATCTGATGAAAACGCTGATCATTGATAAGATCGACCATCGAAACCTGAATATGGATGTTGATTTTCTGAAAGGAAAGATGACCAGTTGTGAAAATCTTGTGAAAGAGTTCTGGGATATTCTGGCGCAACCCATCGCAGCCAATTCGACGGGAAAGCTTTACAAGATCACACTTCAGGAAACACATAAGAACTACGTTGAGTATTTTGGTGAGTAAACACCCTCTGAATCATCGTATTACCCCCCTCCTATTTCTGACCAAATGAAATACTATCTCATTGCAGGCGAACGTTCCGGCGATATGCATGGAGCGAATTTGTATAAGGAAATCCGAAAACGGGATCCGGAAGCAGTGGCAATGGGAATAGGCGGAGGTTACATGCACGATGCTGGTGTGAAACTCAGCAAAAATTATGAGGAACTGGCCATCATCGGTTTTTTTGAGATAATTGAAAAGCTCGGTGTAATCCGATCTGCATTGAACCAGGTGAAAAAAGAACTGATGGAGCAACGTCCGGATGTGCTTATTCTCATTGATTATGGTGGCTTTAATATGCGGGTGGCCGCTTTTGCAAAGAAGCTGGGCGTGAAAGTCTTCTACTACATATCACCCAAAATCTGGGCGTGGAATGTCAAGAGAGCGGAAAAGATCAAAAAGTTTGTGGACCGGATGTTTGTGATCCTTCCGTTTGAAAAGGAGTTTTTTGCAAAGTTTGACTACAAGGTGGATTACGTCGGAAATCCGGTTCTGGATGCGATTTCACAGTTCACCCCAAATCCGAATTTCATCAAAGACAATTCACTCGAAGACAAACCCATCATTGCGGTACTTCCTGGTAGTCGCAGCAATGAAATTGAAAGTACCCTGTTCCGGATGCTGAGTATTTTGCCGGCCTTTCCGGGTCACCAGTTTGTGGTGGCGGGTGTAGATAATTACCCATCCCGGTATTACGAACAATTCCGGCGGAACGGACGGGTTCACATTGTGTATGAACAAACTTATGACCTTTTGCACAATGCCGAAGTTGCCATCGTAACCAGTGGTACGGCCACTCTTGAAACTGCCATTCACCGGGTTCCGCAAGTGGTGGTGTACCGGGTTAATTTCATCTCTTACTATGTGATCAAAATGCTGATCAAGGTGAATTTTATTTCCCTTGTGAATCTGATCGCTGGAAAAGAAGTGGTGAAGGAACTGATTCAGAATGATTTCTCACCTGCAAACCTTCGGCAGGAGCTTCATAAAATTATGATGGGCGAATCAGGCAGACTCGAAATCCTGAAAGGATACGATGATGTAATCAGCAAAATCGGCAAACCTGGGGCATCTGAAAAGGCAGCCGAGCTGATGATCGGCTATCTCAACGAAAAATAGAAGAACCTTCCCGCTTTATCCTTCTTTCAACATCACCGGGCCCGGATCATTTTTGATCGGCTTCAGTGTTTTCAGGAAGGAATAAATGGATTTCAGATCGTTGTCGCTGAATTGTTTGAACGGCCCCCATGGCATGTGGCTGTCCTTAATTTTCTTGCCTTCCCGGAAACGCTGGATAAACCGTTCTTCTGACCAACTCGTTATCCGGCCGGTTTCCTGATCCGGCGTGAGGTTACAGGTTACGATGAACTCACCATCCCGTCCGTCAATGGGCATTTTAAATCCACCGGCATATTCCGGCCCTACGAACTCACCGGTTTTTAAATCACGATTGGTATGGCAACCACGGCAATTGGCAACACTGGTGGCGAGGTACTGTCCATATAAAACTCCTGAATCTTTTGAAACGGATTTTGGAACTTCCTTCGAAGGCCCAACTGGTTTGAAAACGAATGCATTTAATACCATTCCCAGCATATTGGGTTCAAAGGTTACGACATCGTTTTTCTCTGCTGGTAAAGTCCTAAGATACGAAATAATGGCGGTGAGATCCTCATCACTGGTTTCGTGGAAAGGCATAAAGTCAAACAATGAATGTCCTTTAGAACTGACACCATACCGCAATGCCCGGGCAATTTCTTTATCGGAACGGTTTCCAAGGCCTGTTTCCGGATCGGAAGTCAGATTGGGACTTCTCAGAATACCAACCGGAAGATGCCAGGTCCGTCCTCCTTTTGGCACGACCGCAACTCCATTTTCCACTTTTTCAAGGTCTTCCATGGCTGCATGGCAATCCAGACAATGGGCAGGACCAAAAAACAGATACTTGCCTTGTGCAATTACAGCAGAATCTTTGCTTGCGGCGATTTCTGGATAGGGAGCGTCAAAAGTGCGGTGTTGCCTGGAGTACACAAGAACAACAATCGCAAGAATGAGGACCAGAATAGAGATAAATGACCATTTGAGGAAGGAGAAAAGTCTTTTCATGAGCGGATGTATCAATTCCAATTGAGGGCTCAATAAAAGAAGAATTGATAAAAGTCAATATACAGCACCGAAATTTTATCTCAATTCCGACCCGTTAAAATCCTTCCTGTTTTTGTAACCCTTTTTCAGAAACCAATTCCGATCTGAAAAAGCCATCTGCTTTTCGCCAGTTGATGATGATCCGACAGGTTTTGTGAAATCGGAACCTGATGCTGAGCCATGAGTCCGACTTTTTTAACGAAGACCTGTAATCCGGCATTTGCCATCCACAACTGTCCTCCTGTATGTGGCACATCCAGGTCATGTTTCAGATTCCTGGCGCTTGTTTCACCATACAACCCGATGATGGGCATTACCCTGAAATTTGGCTTTTTACCAATCAGATAAAAGAAATTCAGGTTCGATGTGAACCGTTTCCCAAACCTGTAATCATCCTTATTCACTCCATTGAAACGATATTGGGCATCGCTCTGCAAACCAAAATCTTTATATCGCACAGAATACTGGATCGTAACCAATCCATCAAAAGAACCCGTTCCCGGCTGGAAATTTGGATTCTCGACTGAACCATTTTCCTCCGATCCAAACTTCCATTTGCCAGTGGGCGCCTTCAGGCCAGCCCCCAGAAACAGTTGGTGCTTCCAATCCCATTCCGGGTGGAGAATATCGGTTTGAAGAATCCGGTATTGTGCCTGGACAAGAACATCGGCCAATCCAGATGTATGAAAACTGGCACCATTTCGTTTCTGTTGGGCGAACACATATGGGACAAACGCAGAAATCTGCCAACGGGGACTTACCTGAAATCTGGCCAACGCCTCCACAATCTGAAACTGCTCAGTTGTCTTGAAAAGCGATTCATATAAATCGTTTGGATACAAATGTGAATCATAGTTGAGGCTTCTGTAGCGAAGTGCAATGTGATTTCTTTCCGACATGGGAACCACCCCAAAATATAGATTTCCGGCTCCGCAGCCACAAATATCACAGGCT
>DAIOVD010000034.1:25109-28166 GCA_036759185.1 Catalimonadaceae bacterium
GGTGCTGTGTATTTCAGGTTCCGAAGACTGGGTGTTTTGAATTTGCGGTTGTCCAATGGCGACAAGGTTATTTTTTCCCGACCTTCATCAGCAACCAATCTTCCCTGACCGATGCCATTGTTGTGGAACTTGTTATCAGTAAACAATTCACCAGAATGACAACCTCCACATTTTTCCTTCACAAGACGGTAGCCATCCTTTTCCTCTTCAGAAAGAACCGCACCTTTTCCCAGTTTCCATTGATCGTATTTGCTGTCAGCCGAAATACACATCACCATAAACTGAGACAAGGCCAGGAACATTTTCGTCGATGTGATTTCAGTGCTGCCAAATGCTTTCTGAAAACGTGGCGGATAAACAGGATCCTTCTTCAGCTTTTCAACCACGTCTTTTACCTCCTCCCCCATTTCAATCGGATTCGTGATGGGAGCGATAGAAAAAAAGTCAAGATCAAACACGCCTCCGTCCCACATAAATGCATTGGACCAGGCAAGATTCATCACAGGGGGAGAATTTCGGGTGCCGAGTTTATCCCCAATTCCATGACTTACCGAATGACCATGATGCGTGAATGCGGAACTCTGCTGATGGCAGGACCCGCAACTGATGCTGTTGTCTTTTGATAATTTGGTTTCGTAGAACAGAGCCCGACCCAGTTCAAAACCACTTTGTGTGACCTTGTTGTGATCCATCTTATAGACAGGATCAGGAAAATGCGAAGGGTTCTGAAACGAGATCGGAACAGACGGGTCTGCTTCTTCGTGGTTACACGCAGGAACAACAGCCAGCACACTCAGAATAAAGAAAAGAAAGCCATATGGCCTTCCTTTCTTTGAGAATGAAATCCAGTTCACAGATTGATCAAGGTTCGTTGTGAACATGATGAACTGTAAACATATTCTTGTAGTTGTTGGAAATATCCAGTGACACGTCAGACCACATAACCATTGAGTTATCTGCAATTTTCAGAGGTTTTGGACCATCGAATACTTTCAGAACATCTGCCAGAATATGAACTTCCGGATTGATGTTTGATCTCACTGTTGCGCCTTCACCTGGTAATGGCAATGTGATTGTCCGGATATTGTTGATGGTCTGGCTGCTGTATCCTCCAAAACCTCCAATGTGGTAATAAAACTCATGGCCCATCATTTCAGGTGCCGCCGGTGACATACCTTCTGCTTTCAGGAAAATATAGCCCTGGTTCCAGCTCCAGTACATTCCGTGACCAGCGATATATGCTGGATCCAGAACACCGGTTCTTTTGCTGATATCCATTGTGCTGCGGAGACTGTCCACACCGATTGTGAATGTGATTTCTTTATAGTCACCAGCCGGAACACCATGAATTTCAGGCATCTGGCTTTCTTCATTGCTTTCCATAATGAGGAAATAGGAACTGTCCTGAGGCACAGTATAAATGGTTCCGTCGCTCTTTTTGAGTTTAATGTTTGAAATGTAGTAGTTAAACTGAGTGACAGAAAATTTCTCTCCACTGGAATTGGTGAATGTGTTCATGGTTGAATCGAGAACAAGCTGGCTGCTGCCCACTACGTTGTCAAACTCAAATGAAATATTGCCGGTTCCGCTAGGAGTGGTGTTCTCACTGTCCTTTTTACAGGAAGCCAGACTGACAGAAAATAATACAAGTAACGTGTAAATGAATTTTTTTGAAAACATGATTGTAAAAATTGAAAGCGACCTGATTCCGAATGAATCAAAGCATCAGATCATAAAAAATAATTGAATTGGATCCGCAATGGGATCGTTTCCTGGCTGATAAACCCGCTTTGTCAAAGGTTTCCTGCGCCAAAACCATCAGGCAGACTTTGTGCCTGCAAGCCTTGAAACAGCCCTATTCTCCGGAAGGTACCGAAAAAGGAGGATTCCTCTGGAAAGAAATGAATTGGAAGGTCAGGCTACAGCCAGGTCTGAAAAACCGGGTTTTACAGGAGGGGGCTGATATGGGAGAATGCAAAAACCCTTGAGGGTTGGAATTGTATTTTCCGGAAAAGATTGTACATAACCACAGATCTTCAAATGTGGCATTTTCAGGGTAAGATGATCGCTGGCCAATTGCTTTTCTAAATCCGCCATACTGGCTGCCGCTTTCTTTTCTGCTTCTTCGGCTTTTTTCAATTGCTTTTTCAGGTAACACTTGCCCTGGCAGGTGTTGCCCTGAATGTTCTTTTGAACACAAAGACTTTTGGCAATTTCTTTCTGGTTCAATTGAAAGCTAAGCGTAATTCCAAACCTTGACATAGGCTGAAGTAAAATCAGACTGGCGAGGAACAGAGCGAAAAGACTTTTCAATTGAACGTTTTCGATTTGATCGTTTTCAGTTACCTGATTATTTCCGGAAGTCGTTCACCAATTTTGGTGCTTCTGGTTTCGGAGCATCTTCGAGCCGGTTGAGGCTGCGTGTTCTGCCGAAAATTTCCATTGATTTCTGATTGTATGCGGCAGCGGCTTCTTCTGCAGTTTCGAAAAAACCAATGTCAATCCGTTCTGCCCGGTTGTACAAGGTGGCCCTGAAGCGGTCTCCTTCTTTGTAAACACCCCGAAACCCAGATTTAGAGTGGTGTTTCTTTGTGTTCCTTGTAATTTCAGAGCGTGTGGCCCAGCAAAGATTTTCGAGGCGGCAATCCAGTTTGTTGCCGTTCTTAAACATCACGTATTTGTGTTCTTCAGATTCCGGTGTACCCAAAAAATGCTCTGCCATAATTTTGTGCAGATACAGGGTTTCGTTCACATACGTTCCGTCCTTCTGCGGATGGTTCTTTTGATAAAAAGCATAACCATTGCTGTGTTTCCTTAGATTTTCAGCCATCTTTTTAGATGCATAAACCGGACTTTCAGTAATGAGTTTGTAAGTCTCTTCAGAGATCAGAACTTCCTCGTCATGGCAGTTTCGGAGGGAGACTTTGTATAACATTGGCGAACGTTTAGAAGGTTTAGATTACAGTTAAAATTCAAATGTGGTGTTTCAGGGTGCTAAACTAATCCATGATTCGTTTGCTGCACAATATAATCGACAACTTTTTTCAAATCGCCGGT
>DAIOVD010000035.1:0-11438 GCA_036759185.1 Catalimonadaceae bacterium
AAGAAAAAAGCCCGGCGTTCAACTGAACACCGGGCTTTCGTTAGAAAAATAACGGGTAATTTAATCGTATAAAAAGGTGAATAAGAAAGTACCACATTTCCTTGTTTGGGCCGGCTGAAAATCAGTCAGCTCAACGGGTTTGTGTTATTTGTAAAGGTCCTTGCGTTCCCGCCTCTCCCTTGTTGTTTGCTTGTTTTGTCGCTGTTGGAAACCGTTGTTCCGTTGCGATGATCCAAAAGTGTAGCAAGCGAACCGCCCTGAAAAACGGAAGTGGTAATAAAGTGGAAAAAAATAGGCTATTTAAAAAGCCAAACTCTTTATTTACAGTGAATTAAAAAATAATTCACCATCGAAAAAAGTGGATGACCAAAAGCAAAAAATAGGCAGAATTTCAAAAAAAGGGCCGTTTTTCAGTCCTTCCGGATCTCGGTTCCGATCCTCATCACGAGCTTTTCAAACTGCTCTCTGTCGACCGATGCCTTGTTTTTGATCTGTGCCCGGTAGTTGTAAATGGTATTGGAAGAATACCGCAGGAAGTGGGCAATCTTGTAGCTGTCGTGGATCCCCAGCCGGATGAGAGCAAAGATCCGAAGTTCGGTTGTGAGCAACTCCCCTTTCTTCGGCGCCACCGCCTGCGACTTATCCAGGAGGCCATTGAACTCCGTCACAAAATCAGGAAAGAGCTGAAGGAAAGCCTGGTCAAAATTGTGGTAAAATTCTGCCAGCTCTGCCTTAATAAAATCGGGGGATTCCGACAGACGCAGCAGTTCGGTTTGTTGCTTGCTTACCACCAGACGGTGCACCTTTTTCTGGTAGGATTCCAGCTTATCGATGTAGGCCGAACACTGGTTCAGAAAGTGGCCGATGTATTCTTCCTTGATAAAATTCGCTTCCTGCAGGCGTTCATTCAACTCACTCAGATTGGTGTTTACGGCTTTCAGTTCCTCATTCAATTCATGGAGATACTGGCGGGCTTTGGAGAGCTTCTGCTTCTGCAGGTACACCATCAGAATGGCGAGCAACAGAAGGACGGAAATGCCGGTAACCGTCCAGATATAGGTTCTGAGACGATCTTCCTGCTTTTTGGCCTGCAGCTGGTAGGCTTTGGTGATGATGGGGTAAATCTTGGCAATTTCAATTTTTCGTTGCCGGGCATTGAAAAAGTTGGCATCGGCCATGGCATAGGCGATGTAGGAATTGGCCCTTTCAATTTCTCCTTCGTCATAAAAACGAATGGCCAGTTCGGTGAGCGACGTATTCTCCTTCACCACAGCTTCAATATCCGAAATGGCAGAAAGGATACGGAACTGCCTCTCCTCTACCGGCTTGCCTTTCAACCGGAATAAATAAGCCAGAACGGCCGTGGCTCCGGCATACTGGGCAGTTCCGGGCCGGATTTTCGTCTTATAATAATTAAGCAGAATGGTTTCCGATTCATCCAGATTGCCTTCATTCATTTGGCGGATGCCGTATTCAAGTTGGTATTCGTTTGATTCGGTGGGCAGGATCTGAAGAAGTGAATCCTGAAATGCTTTCGCTTTAAACGTATATTCCGGTGCAAACCTGGAATCCTGTGCATATTCTCTAAGAGCCTCGTACACCAGCTTCTGCGCATGATAGTACTGGATTTTGAGGGAATCCTTCAACCGCTTCGGACGAATCCGGCTCAGGGATTCTATCGCCTCCTTGTAGAGACCGGAAGAAATCAGAATTTCAGAAAGCTGAAGGGTTGAAACGGTGATCCATTCCTCATTTTTCACACTTTGGGCCAGATCCAGATTGACATTGACATAGTGAAGAGCCGAATCAAACCGGTATTGCCTGTATGCTGCCAGCAAACGGGTATTAAACTGAAAACGGGCTGCATCCGAAAGTCCGGGACGCCTCTCCTGTTTTTTTAAAGCTGTGATGGTGTTCTCCTTTTGTTGAATGAACACATCTGAGCGGGTCATCGTCCGGTCAAGGCGATCAAGCAGCGAGTCCAGTTGTTCCTGGCACAAAACGGCATGCGACAGCCCGAACATGAAAAGGCACAAAAATATCCTGTAGGTCATTCCGGTTAATCCGAATTCAGAAACGGGATCCGTGCTATCATAACCCGATTCCGTTTTTGTTGTTTTGAAAGAAGTACTATTTGAGGATGCAGTTTAAAATAAAAAACCCAGTCAGTTCCTATACTGACCGGGTTCACATGAATTAATTTATGTCGCTTAGCTCATCCAGTTGGTTTTCCCTTCCGGATTCCACTTCACGGATGTCTTTTTCAGTTTGGTCCACAACTCGATGGAGCTTTTACCAGTGATGTCGTTCACACCGAATTTGCTTTCATTCCATCCGCCAAATGAAAATGGCTCTCTTGGCACTGGAACACCAATGTTCACCCCGATCATACCGGCAGAGGCTCTTTCCATTACCTGACGGGCTACTCCTCCACTCTGAGTGAAGACAGAAGCCGCATTTCCGTATTCCGATGAATTTTCAATTGTGAGAGCTTCATCCAGGTCTTTTGCCCGCATAATGGCGAGTACCGGTCCGAACACTTCTTCTTTGGCAATGGCCATGTCGGGCGTTACGAAATCGATGACGGTTGGTCCGACGTAAAATCCACCTTCAAATCCTTCTACTTTCCAGTTCCGTCCGTCAACCAGCACTTTGGCTCCTGCGTTTTCAGCCTCGGTGATGTAGCGTTCGATCCGTTGTTTGGCTTCGAGAGAAATGACGGAACCCAAATTCTTTCCAGGAATGATCTTTCTGGCTTCGTCACAGATTTTTGAAATGATGGGATCGATGCTGCCCACTGCCACCATCGCGGATGCTGCCATACAGCGCTGTCCGGCACAACCCGACATAGAGGCGGTTACATTCGATGCGGTCATATCCGGATGCGCATCCGGCATCACCATCAGGTGGTTTTTCGCTCCGCCCAGGGCAGTGCAGCGTTTGAGGTTTGAGGTGGACCTTTTATAGACAATCTTCGCCACTTTGGTAGAACCGACAAACGACACCGCCTGAATATCCGGATGGTCACAAATGGCTTCCACGATGGCACGATCTCCGTTTACGACATTAAACACACCGTCCGGAAGACCTGCTTCTTTCAGCATTTCGGCAATGCGGTTGGAAGAAATCGGCACTTGTTCGGAAGGTTTCAGAATCATGCAGTTTCCCAGGGCAATGGCATTGGGAATGGTCCAGTGTGGAACCATGTGTGGAAAATTGAAAGGCGCAATCGAGGCCACTACACCGAGGGCTTTGTGCTCGACACGACATTCAACACCCCGGCTTACTTCCAGAATCTCTCCGTACACCATTTGTGGAAGTGAACAGGCAAACTCGGTAAGCTCTATGCTTTTCTCAACTTCCGCACGGGCTTCGTCAAAGGTTTTTCCGTTTTCATCGGCCACCAGTTGCGACAACTCCTTCAGGTTTTTCTCCATCAGGGCTTTGTAGCGATAGAATATCTGAACACGTTCTTTGATTGGTGTAGACGACCAGGCTGGAAACGCCTGCTTCGCTGCTTCCACTGCCATGTCCAGATCTTTGGCGGTTGACAATGGAACGGTTGAAATTACTTTTCCGGTCTGTGGGTTGAGCACATCCATGGAACTCTGTCCGTTGCGGGAAAACTGCCCGCCGATGTAGTTTTTTACTTCTGGATACATACGAATTTGGTTTGTGGTGTGTGATGCGTGATTAGTGATGAATTATGATTTATAAATGATGAATTATGAATGCAATGCTACGAGCTGCCTTCAGTGCCACCTGTTGATTGGTGATGTTGCCGGTACGATTTCTACTCAAAACCCTTAATTTTTCACTTTTAACTCTTAACTCACCCTGTTAATTCTTAATTCCTAATTCCTAATTCTTAATTCACTTTCCTATGTCTTCATTCCACAATTCTGGTTCGGCTTCGATGAATTCGGTCATCATGGCAATGCATTCCGGATCGCTGAGGTCGATCACTTCCACACCGTGCGACCGCATAAATTCGGGGGCACCGGGAAAGGTCTTCGATTCTCCGACAATCACTTTTTTGATCCCAAACTGAACAACGGTTCCGGCACACATGTAGCAAGGCATCAGTGTTGAATAAAGGACGGTATCGCGGTAACTTCCAATCCGGCCGGCATTGCGCAGACAATCGGTTTCGGCATGCGTCATCGGATCATCTTTCTGAACCCGTTGATTGTGGCCCTGCCCAAGGATTTTTCCATCCCGGACCAGGACAGAACCAATGGGTATTCCACCTTCCGCTCTACCCTTTCGGGCTTCTTCAATGGCAACTTTTAAAAACGGATCCATGTCGTTGGTTTGTTTGGTGATGCAATGTGAAAAGATTTGGTGGAATTCAGAACTGGAGACCGGAAAAACTGTATGGCAATTTTGCTTCCTGTCAATTACATAACCTGCAGAAGGAACTGTTTATTCTGACAAAAAAGCACCTTTCTAAAAACGACCTGATTTCACTGATTAGTGAAGAGAAAACAAAGAGAGCCGCGAAAAACCAAAAATGGCATTCTCTGCGACTCTCTGCGTTTCATCTCTGCGAACTCAGCGGTTCCAGTTTTTTGAACTGACTCTTTCCGCTTATTCTTCTTCGTATTCGCCGCCCTGGTCACCAGACTGGGCATACGGCATATACTTTTCGAAATCCTTCTGGTATTTGCTGGCCAGTTCATTCTGTCCTGCCCCACGATAGGCCATATACAATTGTTGCAGAATGTACACGTTGGTCTGAATATCAAAACTGAAACGTTTCACATCTTTCACCTGGTAGTCCAGATCCTCAATGGCACGTTTGTGCATCACCGTGGCGATGTCGTCGGCTTGTTTCTTGTCTCCGGTTTCCAGCAGCAAAGGAATAAACTGTGGTGTGTACACATCGTACTGAGTGGCTTTATCCGGCATCACCTTAAAGCAATAGGCCAGCACTTCTTTTGCCATCTGACGCTTGTCTTTACCGCCTTCAGCCTGGTTGGTGATCGCTGCTCCTGTCTGGCTTTCCATCTGTGCCTCGTTCAGCAACTGAGAAGCCAGCATATAGAACGACTTGCGTGAGTTCAGAGGGAATCGCTTGTAGTTCTCATCATAATACACATCCGGATTGTCGAGATTTCTCCAGAACATTTTCTTCATCATGTTCTCGTACATCACCGGGGTATTGACAACGCCTTCAGAAGCACCTGCATTGTAGATCGGCATCAGGCGATAAGCCAGACCTTCCAGTTGCATAAATGGTTTCAGGTTGAGATAGGCAGAACCTGAAAGTGTGGTGGAGAAATATACAGGACGGCTCCAGTCCATATTGGCGATGATGTTCAATACAACGAAGTCGTTTTTGTACAAGGCATTTTTTCCAATGGTCCAGGTCAGTCGTTTAACCACCTTGTTTTTGTCTTTGGCAGGAATCCAGTCCATGCCGGCAACTTTGGCCGAATCCACATCAATGTAGAATGTTTTGGTCGGGAAAGTCGCAATCTGCTTGCCACCTTGTGTCGGCACCATAATGTTTTGATTTTCCTGCTGGATCAGTGACATCAGGAATTTCAGATTCACTGCTCCCTTGATTCCCGATTTCTCCACATATGGCACGTAATCGTTTTTACCCTGGATATAGTCTTTCAGATCCAGAGAAATCGGCAACGGTGTCGATTCGTATGCCTGGCGCTTCATCTGACTGATGTACCAGTCGGTTCCAAGGAGACTCAGGTTACAAACCCGCACATCGGTCCGGAATCCTTCTACTTCCTGGGCATACCAGAGAGGGAAGGTATCGTTATCCCCGCCGGTGAAAATGATGGCATTTTTCGCACAGGAGTTCAACAGGTTTTTCGCCGAATCCACTGAATGGTAGCGGTCTGCACGGTTGTGATCGTCCCAGGCTCCTTTCACCATTACCACCGGCACCACAAGACAAACAAGGGTTGAAATGGTGGCCAGCACGGATTGATTTTTTATTGTTTTCGAGAGGGCATCAATCACGCCTAAAACACCCAGACCAATCCATATACAGAAGGCATAGTAGGACCCTGCAAAGGTGTAGTCCCGCTCACGTGGTTCCACAGGTGGCTGGTTCAGGTAGATGACAATGGCGATACCGGTAAAGAAAAACAGTAGCCCGACAATGAAGGCGTTCCGTCCGTTTTTGTTCACCTGGAAGATCAGACCAACAATTCCCAGAATGAGTGGAAGTGCATAATAGCGGTTCCGTGCCCTGTTTTCAGAGATCGAAGCGGGAAGTTCCTTGTCATTTGAAAATGGTGCGAAGAGCACATTGGCATCCTGAGAATCGGATTCCCGGCCAATGAAATTCCATCCGAAATAGCGGAAGTACATGTGACCAATCTGGTATTTGAGCAGGAAGCCAATGTTTTCGGCAAAGGTTGGTTTTTTGTACACGGTCCGTCCTTCTTCCTGACTGGCGACATCGTCCACCCGAAGTTTCAGACCCCAGTTTTTGTATGCGTTGATGTGATTTCCCTGTGGGCTGTAGATACGTGGCAGAAGGGTTTTGTCCTTGCTGGCGTATTCCTGAACCACCTTTTTCTCGATGATTTCGTATTTGTCTTTTCCTTTTATATAAACCGGAGCACCATCCACCGATTTCACAGGAGAGGCGTTGAACTGAGGACCATACAACAAAGGACGGTCACCGTATTGTTCACGTTTCAGGTAGCTGACGAATGTAATGGCGTTTTCCGGATCGTTTTCATCGATCGGCGGGTTGAAGTTGGAACGGATCAGAATGATACCATATGAGGCATATCCAATCAGAATAAAGGAAAAACAAATGAGGGCAAGGTTGGCAATGACTTTGGCCTGCTTTTGCGTATAGTAAATTCCATACACCAGACCACCCAGGAAAATGGCCACAAAAAACAGAATACCACTGTTGAATGGCATTCCCATTGAATTTACAAATATGATCTCAAAGGCATTGGCAATGGATGGAAGACCGGTAATTACCCCGACCTGAATTACACCCAGAATCACAAGACTGATGAGGAAGGTGTAAATCATTCCTTTGATTGAATAGTCGTACCGGCGGAAGTAATACACGTACGCCATGGCAGGAATGGTAACGAGATTCAGAAGGTGAACTCCGATGGAAAGGCCCATCATATAGGCGATAAAAATCAACCAGCGATCGGCCAGCGGTTCGTCGGCCACATGGTCCCATTTCAGGATTGCCCAGAATACGACAGCGGTAAAGAAACTGGACATGGCGTATACCTCAGCCTCCACAGCTGAAAACCAGGCTGAATCACTGAATGTGTAGGCAAGTCCGCCCACCAATCCAGCTCCCAGCACACCAATCGCCTGACCCATTGACAATTCCTGTCCTTTTTCTGAAACCAGCTTGCGGCCCAGAAGGGTAACAGACCAGAACAAAAACAGGGAAGAAAACGCCGAACAAAGCACGGAAACCATGTTCACCCAGAATGCAACCTGGGTTACATCGGAACCGGCGAGCAAAGAGAACATCCTTCCGACAAGCAGGAAGAAGGGAGCTCCCGGAGGGTGAGGAACCATCAGTTTGTAGGATACGGCGATGAACTCACCACAATCCCAAAAGCTTCCGGTTGGTTCTACCGTGGCAGTATACGTAGCGGTTGCAATGGCGAATACCAACCAACCCAGAATGTTATTTAGTCTTTGAAAGGAAGTCATGAAAGACGTAAGAAGTTGACAATAAAAGGATTAATAGAATCTGGTTTTATAGTCTGACGAATCAGGGCCGCAAAACTAGTGAAAAACAGTGCTTTGCCAAGTACGTATGTTGAAACCTGAGGATTTGGATGAAGTTCGGCCTTTTGCAAGGATAAATATTGGGGTGACTTTATTTTTAATAATTTAGCCCCTGATGAAATCACTCATTCCTCTCCTTACCACAATTGTATTTGTCTTCGTTTTGTCTTCCTGCAGTGAGGAACCTTCCGGGAAAGCAGTGGTAACAACCGGCAAAACCGGTTTTGTTGAAATACCAGACTGGATAGGCACCTTTCAGGACACACTTGCATGTAATGACTGCAAAGGCATACTTACCTGGCTGGATATTCGCCTGGATAAGTCGTACAAGAAATCGATTGTGTACCTTGGAAAAGAACCGATTCTGGACAATACATTCGGAACAAACGGGAGGTGGAATTTTGATTCGAAAACCAATGTGATCTGGCTGGATGAAAAAGTGGAAGGACGAAAGATGGGGTTTTTCGTTTCCAGCGACAGCCTTCTTGTGGTCACGGACGAAAAAGGAATTCCCATTGTTTCCCGAAAGAACCAATTGCTGAGGATTTCGGATCGGGTTCTCAAATAACCATCCCAATCAGACAAACAAGCGATTCCGGAACTGACATTGGATACAGAATAACAAAAATCACAATGCAGCTGACACCATCTGAACTGGAAAAAAATGGATTCATTGTTGCCGACAAAATGGATCACAATGAGCTGGTTCCTTTTATCAGTCAGTACCTCAAAGCCAAAAACTGGTTTTCCCAATCGTACTACGGATTCAATTTGTTTTTCCTGGTGGTCTTTGCAACCAAGCTTGTGTTGCTTTTTACTGATCCGGGTGTTCCCAAATCTGAAATCGTGTTGAAGGCATGCCTGGGAATCACCTATACGTTTGTACTTCTACCCATCCATGAACTTATCCATGCAGCTGCATACAAATGGGTAGGTGCACCAAAAACGTCCTTCGATTCCAACTGGAAGAAGTTTTATTTCATGGCAATCGCCGATAAATTTGTAGCCAACAGGCGAGAATTCTTTTTTGTTGCCCTGGCGCCGTTCACTGTTATTTCATTGGGATTAACGGTTGGAATGATTCTCGCAAGCCCACTAACCAGTCTTACCTTTGCTTCTGTCTTACTTTTTCATACCGCCTGCTGTTCAGGAGATTTCGGGCTTCTGAGTTATTTCGAGCACCACAAAGCCAAAGAAGTGGTCACGTATGATGACGCAGAAAAAAAAGAAACCTGGTTCCTTTTCAGAGACAGGAAACCGACCTGAAGCTTATCAGTGGCTCACCAATACCTTCCGGATCCACAACCGGTCTGCCATCTGAAACCGGAAAATATAGATTCCTTCTGCAAACGCCGAAGCATTGATTCTGGCCTCCTGCCCGGCATATAGTTTCATGGCTTTTTTCTGAACCCCACGGATATCGGTGATTTCCAGCTGCACATTTTCTGACGGTGCCGGGATGATCACTATACCGGTAGCTGGATTCGGATAGGGTTCTGGCAGATTTTCTTCCAGAGAGGACTGTACCTCAACCGGCGCAAAACAGGAAATAATGGCTTTCCAGCCGGAAGGGCTCACGCCTTCATCGGAATGAAAGATAAAGGTCAGAGCACCGGTTGAATGAGTAGACTGAACCGAACCCGGTGAATTGGTGCCACACCAGGTGCCCAGAATGGGAGATGCCTGAGACGGACCGTTTCGGATCCGAAGATAGTCGTAGGCACAATTGGAATGATTTTCCAGCTCAAATTCTTCAAACACCACTTTTACTTTGTTGCCCGGAATTTTGGGGTAAAAGGTTTGAATAATGTCGGAACTGTTGTTGTAAGAAGCGGTCCCGTTTTCATCGAAAAACAAACCACTGCAAACACTGTCCTGCTGGCTGGCCATCAGATACAGAACCCCGACGGTAATTTTCTTGGTTATGTAAAAGGACTGGGTGACGTCTGCAATGGTCAGTTGAAATGAAATCTCACTTCCCAAAGTTGCCGTTGGTAAGATTGATACAGGAAATGAAACAACTTTTTGTGAATCAACCTGTAAGCTATCGACAGTTACAGTAACATTCTGAACAGAGGCCATACTGGCATTGGGTCCGGTGGTGGCCAATGATAAAGTGAGATTTTTGCTGGTAAGTTGCCCCCGGTTGGCGACTTCCCAGTCCAGCATGACTGTCTCACCTGTCTCCGGAAAACCATTCTGGTTGTTGTCACCTTTGATTTTGACATACCGTGCCTTCAGATTGGGGGCGGGTACTCCACTCCCGATTTTGTAAGTCATCACATTTTGAGGAGTACTGATGCCCCAGAGCCGAAGTCCGCTCTGGTCGCCGTTGTACCAGTTGGAATTGGGATTGGTTGTTTTGGAAAACTCCGGTTTGAAAATGGCCCGGAAGCACGCCTGGTCCTGGTCTGAAAAATTGTTGCTGGCTGGAATCAGCTTCACTTCATGGTGCAGGCTCTGGTTATTCCCCAGCCTGTCGATCTGCCAGACGGTGAGTCCGGCATCCGGAATAAATTCACTCCGGCCGGTTTTCCGGCGGCTTTCGAACAGAAAGAACTCATTGGTGTCGTTTGGATTTTTGTACTGGTAGCAGGTTCCGGAATTGGCCGTATCAGAAATGACACCGTTTTTATTGGTCACATCCACCACCTTTCCCCAGTTGGCATTGCTCCGAAACAGGGGATTGGGAGGAACCGGATTCTGTGAATCGCCATACCAGCACATGAGATCAAATGCCCCGATTCCGGCAGGGCCATTGTCCGAAGAATACTTATATGTATCGGGCCATTTCCCGATCATGTGGCCGTTTTCATGGGCAACCACACCTATTCCAAGCGGACTGTTTGCCGGAGAACAGTTGTAATCGAAGGTTGTGATGCCTGTTGAGGATGTAAAACCAGTAAAGGTTCCTTTGTGGTGCCACATACCTTCGGCCCAGACAGGTGGAACTCCTGTGTACATCAGGTTAATGGCCATGATGGTTGTACCATCATCATTCATTGTGAGAGAGGAAAAATCAAAATTCTGGTCTTCGAGCCATTGCAAGGCAAGTCCCAGAATTTCCTGAGCTCCAACCGCATAAGGAAGTGAATCATAATAAGCAAACGTGTGCGGAGCCCGGAAGAAACCACCTACTTCATTCTGATAGTCTACTTTACCTCCTGACACCTCTTTATAATAACTTCTCAAAGATCCCTTGTTACCAAAGTTTGAATAATTGAGATCGTTGCAAAACCCTACGAATTCCGACTTGGGCAATGATGCCGGCTCATCGGGAAAATCCACCAGAACGGTCAGACCTTTGATGGTACCTTCCACAATATGTGGTGGAGTGCCGTGGGTATGTGGATGGCCCGGCCTGGACAAATGTTCCTCTTTTCCGCCTGCCAATGCCAGCGACTTTTCCCTGATTACCTGTTTACGTGCCGCTTCTGAAATATCAAGGTGAAGAGGCAGGTCCTTGAATTTCTGCAAAGAAGATGGATTACCGGTTTGTCCTTTGTACACCACCCCACCTGAAACAAGTTTTGAACCGTCCGTTGACAATTCGGCATAACAGATCCATTTGGTTTTTGGATCACGGACGAGGGTGTATCCGTCCAGCCCTTCGGCCCGCACATAGAATTCGGAGCCAAACAAACGAAGATCAACCGAGGTGCCATCCGGTTGTTTCATTGCCTGAA
>DAIOVD010000035.1:11538-12654 GCA_036759185.1 Catalimonadaceae bacterium
AGCAGAATCAGTCTGGGCAAAAGCGGTTTGTAAAAGGAGGGAACTCAAAAGGACAGTTGCGATGATCCGGAACATATTGAAACGGGTAAAGGGAAAATCAATACAGGATTTGTCTTTGAATTTGCAAGAATATTAAAATCGAACCTGAATTCCCGGACCCAGAATGTAAAACCATTTGGCGTCCTTTAGAAGATAGCCAAAACCCACATACAAGGGAAAGGAAAACCGGGCGCTCATCTTCGTCGGGAATACAGAACCCAGGGCAACAAGGCCCACATCACGGTCGCTGTTCTCGCTGAAATTGAAGGCATTGAGTGCAATGAACCCCGCTCCTACTTTAAACGGATAGAACTTTTCAATTTTATCCGGCCGGTAAAATCCCAGCTGGCCAACAATGGCGGTACTGATACCAGACAGATTACCCAAACCCGCCTCCCCTACTTTCTTCAGGATCAAACCTGCGGGAAACGAAACGTCGATGTCAAACGAATACTTCCGCTGCTGGATAATCTCCAGCTTCTGGCTAAAGCCGACTGAGTTGTATTTCAGTGCATTGTCCTTTACCAGAATTTCTATTCGTCCCCAATCCGGTAAATCCTGAGTCTTTCGTACCATCTGGTTGTTGAGTGAAATCTCCGCCGGATTGCAGTCCCGGTTGTCGTAAAACGGAAAACGGATTGAATTATCTCCCGGACAGACCACCACGTTTTCAAGCCGTTTGTATTCTATGAGTTCCTTTTTGTTGTTGTAAATGTTGATATCAACCGTGAGATATTGCTTCCCATAAAACCGGTTCACTGTTTCAATCTGTTCGGGATTGAACTTCAGAACCACATTCTGCAGCGTTTTGTCGTACAGAATCGGCTTATTGAACTGGGTAATCGGTTTGTAACCCAACCCGAAATCAACCGACACAAAATCAAAATTGCGGGGCTGCTGAAACTCCCTCACTGAAAGTTCAAAACCGGAATTCCGCTTGTTCAGCAAAACCGAAATCTTCCGCTTGTTTACATCCTGAGGCAACCGGCAATGAAACACCACAATCTGATCAGTAGCGACGGTACTGTCCTTTATCCAGTCTTCGATTCCTTCCAGATTGATCCGGGTTCGCTGCAA
>DAIOVD010000035.1:12754-27811 GCA_036759185.1 Catalimonadaceae bacterium
TTTTCTTCTCCAATGAAGAGTTCGTCCTCCGACACTTTCCACTGAACAAGAGGAATGGCGAATGGGTACAAAAACAAGGGAACTTTCTTTTCCTTGCCGTCCTTCGATACGACTTTAAAATTGACATTCAGAACATCTACAGAAGAAAGGTCCGCCACCCGGATTTTGAGAAGCATTTCTGTATCGTTCACATAATCAAGCGAATCAACTACGGCGAAATCGCCACTGTGAATGAGTTCTACATCCGAATCCGGATCGAGCAGTGGTATTTCCAGACGGAGTTCGAAGGCTGAATTTTTCTTTCCATACGGGAAAGGCAACACCCAGCGGTCCTGCAGCCGGAGCTTATGTTTCGAATACCGCACCAGTTGCGTGTCGATCCGGACGGTGTAGTCAGATATCAGTTCCAGCTCCTGTCCGAAACCAGAAACCACCAGGCAGAAGGAAACAAAAAAGACGAATAGAAATTTCAAGACCCGTCAGGAGAAAAAATCAAGAGGCAAAACTAGGCCGGATTGCCAGTTTTCAAACGGAATAAAAAGTTGAAAATTGAAAACCTCCGAGGTTTTCCAGCATATCAACGGATAGCAAATAAAATGAAGACGATGATTTTCGTTTTTGGATTTCAGGAAATGTTTGTGGACTTTCACGACTTAAACAAAATCCATAATGTACAAAAAACACCTTTTTCTACTTATCGCATTTACAGTGTTTACCACTGTTTCCTATGCCCAATACAACAAGAGAGAACTAACCAACAAGCGGATTCCTTTTGAAGACCTCCGGAAGAAAAAAACGATCCGTATTTCTCCGTTCCATTTATTTGACAACCAGTTTAATGTGTCCTGGGAGTTTTTCAATCCCGGCTACTCACGAAGCCATGTGATCACAGCGAGCATTATTTATGCGGACAATGCCAGCAAATCTGATGGTGGTTTTTCTATTGACTATCAGGGTCGGATTTATCCCAGGACATTTAAACCCGATTCACTGGCTATTTACAATAACTCAGCCAGTGGTTTTTACATGGGATTGGGGTTGCAGGCTGGTTATTGCGAGTTCCGTAACAAAAATTTGCAACGGGATATTTACACAAACACACCGTATGGCGGGCAATACAGGACACAGGTCCCGGTAAATGTCATGACAAACAACTTGTGGGTTAATCCGTATATCGGACTTGGCTATCAGTTCATTCTCTGGGAATCCCTTTATGCCGATCTGTTCGTTGGAGGAGGATTGAAAATTAACAATGTTTCCAAATCTTCACCTGACAAATCTTTGGATGTGAATGAATTCTATACCAACCCGGATATCACGGACCGATACTTTCAAGGCATCATTCCGAAAGTGAATCTTTGTGTAGGAGTTGGATTTTAAAAAAAGGTCCCTTTTGAAACTTGTTCTATCAATTTTCGCCGTAAAAGGAGCCTGCCTTATTGCATTTGATTTCTAACCAAGAATCGTTCCGGCAATCAACATTCGATATTCTCAAACAAGTGGGTTCATTTTGGAATTTTGAACTCAGAACTTTGAACTGCCACCATTGAAATCCAGAACCCGAACTCTGCTTCTTCCTTCGCTGCTGATCCTTCCGGGACTAACAGTAGTTTATTCATTGCTACATTGGCTGCTGATCCTGAAGCTTCATCTTTTTGAGGTAAAGGAAGACATCATTCAGTTTGGAATTCCGGTGGTACTTTCCGGATTGGTTACATGGTTCGGGCTTCGTCCGCGATTGGACGTTTTACGACTTGATACAAAACAGGGAAGTCACAAGAACGACCTGTACTGCCTGGTTTTCATGATCATGTGTATGGTACCAATGATCATGACCCAGATGGCATTGCCTGCTGCCACCGGAAAACTCATCTCCATAAATAGTTTGAAAGAGATTCCGAATTTTCCGGAAGAGCGATACTTCGCACCAAAGCAGGTCTTTTTCAGGAAATCGGCTCCCGGTATCCACATTGATTCCCGTACAACAGGAAAAAATGATGAGGAACTGAAACTGATGGTATTTGTTGCCATTCCGGGATTTTCTTCACCAGATGACAGCCTGTTCAAATCACCTCCTGCATGGCTGGGGATTGAATTTGACAAAACCATTTCCAACGACCTTCAACCCACAGAAAAACAATCGGCTCTTGACAATTTTCTGATTGAATGTCAGGCAGAATATGACCGGAAAAATCCGGAGAAATTTACCTATCTGAAAAAGCTTCCGGCTTCCGACGACCGGGACATGTACCACAAAGCCCGGGATCAGCAGGAATTTTACCATGACACCGGAGCCGTTCTTATTCCTGTAAATGAGCCATTTGAGGAACGGAATGGCAATATGCTTTTCTGGATTACCGGAGTTTTATCAGGCAGCATGCTGATCTGGTTGCTGATGGTGCTGATCCCAAAAACCAATCATCTTCCTTTTGAAACGGAACCATCGGATTATGAGTGGCAGGACGACCCGAATGCTCCGTCCTCCATTCCGCTCTACATTCCTCAACCCGGATTTTTCATAACACCAATCCTGATTTATCTGAATCTGGCCGTCTACCTGCTGATGGCGCTTTCAGGTTTTGGGTTTCTACAGTTTCAGGCGGATGACCTCATGAAAATGGGCGCCAATTTTCGTCCGGATACCATTGGTGGTGAATGGTGGAGGCTGCTCACATCTGTTTTTCTTCATGGTGGCTTGTTGCACCTGCTGGCTAATATGTACGGGTTGTTCTTCATTGGTTCGATTCTCGAGCCTTTGCTGGGGAGAACCCGCTTCCTGGGTGCATATCTCATTTGTGGCATTATTGCGAGTCTGGCCAGTATCGGCTGGTATGAGGCAACCGTCAGTGTGGGAGCATCGGGAGCCATCTTCGGAATGTATGGCTTGTTTCTGGCTTTGCTTCTGGCGAAAATTTTCCATCCGGAATTTGCGCAGACATTTCTCTCCAGTACCCTCATATTTGTGGGCTTCAATTTGCTGATGGGGTTTCAGGGAGGAATTGACAACGCTGCACACATCGGAGGCCTCGTAAGTGGCTTTGCCATTGGATGGTTGCTGAAGTCTGAATTCCGTCCGCCGGATGACGATATGCAAACCAATCCCGGCGATCCTTTTGATTAATTGGAATTAAAGAAAATATTGCACCGCGAAATCTATTTCTAAAAACAAGAATCTATGATCATCGAACCAAGAATGAGAGGGTTTATCTGTCTGACCGCCCATCCAACCGGCTGCGAGCAGAACGTGCTGAACCAGATCGAATATGTTCGTTCCAAAACAAAAAATAACGGTCCGAAACGGGTGCTGGTTATCGGCGCATCCACCGGCTTCGGTCTTTCTTCACGCATCACAGCTGCCTTCGGTTCGGACGCCTCCACCATCGGAGTTTTCTTTGAAAAACCACCGGCAGAAGGAAAAACCGCTACTCCGGGCTGGTACAACAGCGTAGCCTTTCACAAATTTGCTCACGAGGCTGGATTGTATGCAAAGAGCATCAACGGCGATGCGTTTTCAACCGAAGTAAAACAAAAAACAATCGACCTGATCAAGGCCGATCTTGGTCAGATTGATCTGGTGATTTATAGTCTTGCGTCTCCGGTTCGCACACATCCGGTAACCGGCGTTCTGCACCGGTCATCGCTCAAACCAATCGGAGGAACCTTCAGCAATAAAACCGTTGATTTCCACACCGGTGTTGTTTCGACAGTTTCAATAGAGCCAGCGAACGATGATGACATCTCCAATACTGTCGCCGTAATGGGCGGTGAAGACTGGATGATGTGGATGGAAGCCATGAAAGAGGCGGGAGTGCTCGCACAAAATGCCACCACCGTTGCCTATTCCTATATCGGACCAGCTTTAACTGAAGCCGTGTACCGGAAAGGAACCATCGGCCGGGCGAAAGATCATCTCGAAGCAACGGCATTTACCATCACCGATTACTTGAAAGACCTGGGCGGAAAAGCCTATGTGTCGGTCAACAAAGCATTGGTTACACAAGCCAGTTCCGCCATTCCGGTGATTCCACTTTACATTTCATTGCTTTATAAAACGATGAAGGAGAAAGGAATCCACGAGGGCTGCATCGAACAGATCGAGCGTTTGTTCAGCCAACGACTCTACAATGGAGGTGAAGTACCGACCGACGACAAAGGACGGATTCGCATTGACGACTGGGAAATGCGGGACGATGTGCAGGAAATTGTAGCAGCACTCTGGTTGGATGCAACCACCGAAACGCTTCCATCTTTAGGAGATCTTGCAGGGTACAAATCAGAATTCCTGAACCTGTTTGGTTTTGGTTTCCCGCAGGTGGATTACGCAGCTGATGCCCAGGAAAACGTAGAAATTGACGGACTGGTTTAAGATTCCGTCCTGAAGAAAGATCTTATTGACGAAGGGGACTGGCCATAAAGATACGAGGCACATATCTTTGAGTTAATGATCGAATTTCTTTAATGAAAAGCTCTATGTGTTCCTATGTGCCTATGTGTTTAAATAACTCATTTTAAAACACATAGGCACATAGAGACATAGAAAATACACATAGACGATTATTTAAAATGACGTGCGGAGATAATTTAGAATGTTTTGTCTTTGCTTCATTTCATTCGTTCAGTTAATTTTCTGGAACGTGTTCAGGCTCATGATGAATCGTTCACGGGACGCCTTACTGCTGAATCCGAAAAAGATGCGGGCAGAGATTACGAAAATCTGTCCCAGAAGTTGTCTTTGTATGCTTGGTCGTTTCATAAGAGTAATAATTAGAGTCTGGGTTCCGGAACGAGATGAGACAAAATACGATTTCATTTCACTATCAAAATACAACGAAAGTTGTATGCCGTGAATGAATCGTTTCGATTGGGTTTGCAATTGAGCATCACAGGCTTTATGTTTGTAATCCTCTCGTTTCGCCCTTTTTTTATGAAACCAATCTTCAACCCAGCCAAAGGGCTATTTCCCGGTTTTCTACGAATTCTGATACTGTCCTTCTTGCTTGTATTCTCTTTTCAGGGAATGGCACAGAATGAGTTTGGGTATCGTTGGGTAAAACGATTGCCGGAGAACCAATATGGAATGAGTGAGATTCTGGCGCTGAAAAAACAGAACAATTCTCTCTACGGTGCAGGCCCAACCAACATTCATCAGTTTAATTCAGAAGGTGCCATTGTTCAGTCGATCCCTGTTCCGAATCGTTTTATAACTGGATTTTCAGACTACACAGAACTGGAATTCTACCGGATCCGATCGGGAAACTTCTTCCTTCACCTCAATTATGGAAATATTCCTTTCTGTGGCTTTTCTGTTTTTGGGAACGGCACGTGTGAAGGCTTTACTAAACCCGATACCGGCAGTTTATTAACAAATTACAGGCATATTTACGGAGATCCAATTGGGGGTGGGCCCAGCTCCATAACCGGAACACAGAGTTTTTCCATTGTTACATCCGACGAGAAACTATTCACCCATCATCCGCCTGTTTCGTATAATTTCGAGGCAAATCTTTCTCTTTCGCATCGGTTTCAATTATCCGATACGGTTGGCAACCCTTTCTGGAAAAAGACGATTTTGAGTCAGGAAGGTCTCCAACCCAAATTTTTAGAATCAAGTGACAACCGCATTCTGATTGCCTTTAATACTTCAGACACACTTATTGCAGACAGCATAACTCAACTCATGATACCAATTCAGAACAAGTCCTTTGTTCAGTTGTTTTATGACTCCTCTGGTGCCTTGTCTGAAAGCCGGATATTCTCCGACACCTTCAACTACTCCAACATTAGTTTTAAACAGGAATATTACCAGCCTGATGGTTCATTGTACCAGTCGCTGAATGAAAATTTTAATCAAGGTGGATATGCCACCTTTCTGCGGTTTATTGATAAGATGGGACAGCAAAAATGGATTCGTAAATTTCACAATACGATGTCCATCCGGATTTCCACAGACGACTCATCCAATGTCTTATGTCACCGGTATGGAGGCAATAACTGGCAGGACGGATTTCGGCTGGAAGTGTTGAACCGGAATGGCCAGACCATTTGGGCTGACACGAATGGAACCCAGCAATTTGGAACCTACCCCAACGTATGCACCAATCTGGGGGTGATGAACTGGGCCATTCAATTCCATACCATTTCCGATTTAAACATCGGGAAATTCCATACGACGAATCCTTCACATTCTGAATACCGCGAATACCTTCTGAACATCCGCGAGACAGAGGAACTGTCAGTTGCCACATCGGATCAATACTGCATCAGCGACACCGCAGAAATTGCGATCCTGAATCTGCCGGGCGTAGATTCACTCTGGCACGACAGCATCCAGGTTCAGCTCAGTGATTCGGCCGGGAACTTTTCCAGTCCCACCATTCTGGCTTATTCCACCGGTGCTTCCATCCGAATTCCGTTTCCTTCGACGCTTCCTCAAGGCAGAAACTACCGGCTGCGTTTGTTCGCACCCACATTAAACAAGTACGGTCCGGAATCCGGTGCCATTCTGATTTTGTCGTATCCCCAAAAGCCCGTTATCACTTCTTCAATTGGTGCATTTGCCACCTGTGGCAACAAACCCATTCAGCTTCAGGTGCCGGCATCCATGGGCACATCGTATTACTGGTCAAACGGAACCATCGGAAATTCCACCTCCGTTTCTTTTTCGAAAACCATTTCCGTGGAAGCCCGGATTGGCGGATGCCGGACCAATTCCGATACCATCCAGGTTCAAAATGTGCCAAACCAGGCGACCTTCCAGTTTTCGGACTTTATCTGCGGAAACAGCAACGGCGTTTCATTGACCACAGTTCCTGCCACCGGCCGCTGGTCAGGACCGAATGTAGATTCCACCGGATTGAACTTCATTCCTTCGGGCCCAACGGACACCGTCGTTATTCATTTTTCGGATCACAGCAATCCGCAATGCCCGATCGACACTTCCAGAACTGTGACCTTTACATCACTTCCGATACTGCAACAACTGGGCAATGCAGGTTTCTGCCAATCGAACCGGAAGTTTGCACTTCCCAACCGGGATTTACCTTTGACCCAATGGTATTCGATGCCAAACTTTTTTGAGTTCAATGATTCCGTTTCTCTTGCCCTTCCCGGAACATTTCAGTTTATATGCCGGTCAGGTACCGGAAATTGCCAGACATCCATCCAAACAAACATAACCGTCATTCCGCTCGACCAATCTCCTTGCCGACCTTCTGATACAGCCGCTTTTGGCGATGCGGTTCTGCAAAACCTGAATTGTGTGCCGGTTCAGTATTTCACACGGATCATGCTGGATTCGGCTGCCTTTGCTCAAACACCACCCAACCGGTTTGAACTTTGGTTGAGCGACAGTTCCGGCAATTTCGATCCGGCAACCAAACTTGGCGAAGGCTATCAGCCACTGATTGAAGTGAAGTTTCCTGCGCAACTGAAAGAAAGTACCGGGTACAAAGTTCAGATCCGCATCATTCAGGACGGAACTGTTTTCACATCTCCCGGGCAACCGGTTCAGGTGTTCAGAACTCCCCCAAAACCGACAATTCAGATACTGGGTGACGATATGTATTGTGCCGGGAATCAAAACTTCTCATCAAAATTTACATCAACCAACACCAATCATTATTCCAATCTTTGGATGCCTGGAAACCTGACAGTTGACACCCTCATCCCTCAGGTTGGAGTTTCCTATACTCTCCAGTATGTCGCACATGGATGCATCAGCCCAGGCAGCCAGTCAAGACAAATTTCATACTCCACACCACCTGTTTGCAATCTGGTTAACAACCCAAATGTTTGTACACCCTATTCGGTGGTTTTATTGCGCACCAATCAGGGCACAGGATTGTGGACCGGACCGAATGTTGATAGCCTGACCAGCAAATTCTATCCGGTGGATGCAGATGACACAATCGCCATCCGTTTCCGGAAAACCTTTACAAACTCGACTTGCCCGGTTGACACCATTTACCAATTCTTCACCCGCCACCGGCCAACCCTCCCTCCTTTCGACACCCTTCGGCTTTGCGAAAATATGGCGCCGGTTCCGTTGCCTTCTACTGCGTGGACAACCACATGGACTGGTCCGCATGTAACAAACGACTTTTTCAATCCGGCTCAGATTCCGGGTGTGTACAACGCCGTTGCCACTACTACCAATGGATTTTGTCAGGCTACCACCAATCTGAAAATTCAGGTTGCGGATTCTCTGGATGCGATTTGTGTGACCGGAATCGGTACCGTCCGTGAGAACGACGGCTTCCGGTTGTACCCCAATCCAAACAACGGCAGTTTTGTACTGGAGTCTGAAAACAATCTGAATGCTGACAAACTCCGGTTGTTCAATGCCCTTGGGCAGCAAATCACCCATGTGCAGGTTCAATCTCTGTCTGAACGTTCGTTGAAAATCTCCGGACTTCCAACAGGATTGTACGTTGTGGAAGCAATGGGCAAACGATGGACTGTGGCGGTGCAATAACAGAATATTGATATTCGTCATTCTGATTTGATTGTCGTTACAGGAATTCCTGTTTTCTTGCAGACAGGAAATTCCCCACAAGAGACTTTCAAAAAGGCTGCCGGTATCATCAAAATTAACTATTTTTCAATGGAAGGTGTGCTAAGCCGGGAATTAACCTCTTACCTTTATTCCAAATCGGTTGCATGAAACTAACGCTGAAGTCAAAAATCTGGTTCACGATGCTGTCCATCGTCCTGATGTTTGCGTTTTTTATTCTCATCTATTTCCCCAACCAACAGGAAAAAAGTCTGCTTCGCAACTTTAACACAGAAGTGCAAAACCTTTCCGGTACCGTTGCGCTGGGTGTGAAAATCGCCCTGACCGAACAGAATTTCGAAGGAGTGGAAACCGCACTGGATTTCGTAAAACAAAACCACCATCTGCGGTTTGTGAGTCTTGTACAGGTGGACAGTACCAAAAACAATGACGGCACATGGTCGGTTAAAAAGACGGTTTTCAAGACCTATCCCGATGCATTTGCCGTAGATGTGAAGGCCGAATCCAGCGATTCCATCATCATCAAACATTCCGCTTTTTCAACTCCTTTGATGAAAGGAGAAATCATGTTGGGAATGAGTACCGAAGAAATCACCGCCAGTAAACAGCAGATCCGAAGCACTTCTCTCATTGTCTGTTTCATCGTTCTGGCCATTGGAATCGTAATAGGATTCATTCTTGCCCGTCATATTTCAGTTCCGGTTCTGGCGCTACGGGATGCCGCCCTGAAAGTGGGACAAGGAGACCGAACCCAGCAGGTGCAATCGAATTCCAAAGATGAAATTGGTCAACTGGGACAAGCTTTCAACAAAATGGTGCGTGACCTGGAAATGGCCGAGTCCGAACGGAAGGCAGCTCAGGAACAATTGATTCAGTCAGAAAAAATGGCTTCACTTGGTCAGATGACGGCCGGGATTGCCCATGAAATCAAGAACCCTCTGAACTTCGTCAACAATTTCAGTAAGCTTTCGCTGGAACTGATGAACGAGATGGAAACCGAAGAAGACGCAGAGGAAAAGAAGTTCCTCCTGGATTCCATCAAAAGTAATATGGTGAAAATCAACCACCATGGAAAGCGGGCCGATTCGATTGTAGCCACTATGCTTCAGCACTCCCGTGGAGCAGCAGGCACGTTGATTCCATGCGATCTGAATCAGTTGTGCGATGAATATACCGACCTTGCCTACCATGGAATGCGGGCTACCTCGCAGGAATTCAACTCGTCAATTGTGAAAGAGTTTGCACCGGAACTACCTCCGGTGAATCTCATTCCACAGGAGTTCAGCCGGGTAATTCTGAATCTGCTCAACAATGCCTTTTATGCGGTAAATGAGCGATATGCCAAAGAACTGGCCGAAGGCAAACAACCCGAAGGACCAGAAGTACGCATCAAAACAGAAATCGTTGGCAACTATGCCACCATCCGCATCCGTGACAATGGCAGCGGGATTCCGGAAACCATCAAAAACAAAATTTTCGAACCATTTTTTACAACAAAACCAACCGGCAAAGGCACAGGACTGGGTCTTTCTCTGAGCTATGACATCATGACCAAGGAACACCAGGGCAAAATGTCGGTGACGTCAGAAGAAGGAAAGTTTACTGAGTTTTGTCTGGAATTACCCATCTGAAAATGAAAGTATTAATCGTAGACGACGAAGTGGATGTGAAGGATTTGTTCCTTCAGCAGTTTCGTAAAGAGATCAAATCCGGCATGATCACCACTGTTTTCGCCCATTCAGGTGCGGAAGCATTGGAAATTCTGGCCAACCAGGAACCTCTGGATTTCATCCTCATATTAAGTGATATCAACATGCCGGGCATGACAGGTTTCGATCTGTTGAAAGAAGTAAAAGAACGCTTTCCGAGTCTGAAAGTCCTGATGGTTTCGGCTTATGGAGATGCCGCCAATATTGATAAAGCCAAAAGCATCGGTGCGGATGGATTCGTCCCAAAACCTGTTGATTTCGAACAACTGAAAGAAAGTCTTTTCACCATCAGCCAGTCATGACACCCGAGTGGATTCTGTTTGTAGACGATGAGCCGGACATGGAAGAAATGATCCGTCAGCAGTTCCGTAAACAAATCCGGGACCAGCGGTTTCAGTTTGCCTTCGCCCGTAATGGAAGGCACGCTCTTGAAAGTCTGAAGGAAAACGAAGAGATGTGCATGGTGGTCACCGACATCAACATGCCGGAAATGGACGGACTTACCTTACTGACGGAGCTACGGAAACTAGACCGGCCTCTTCGTACGATGGTGGTCTCGGCATACGGAGACATGAAGAACATCCGGTCGGCCATGAACAAAGGCGCTTTTGATTTTGTGACCAAGCCCATTGATTTTGAGGATTTTGAAACCACGCTCGAAAAGACGCTGGAAGACATCCGGAAGCTGAAGAACTCCGTCCTTACTCAGAAAGAACTCGAAGAAGAGCGGACAAAGCGAATGCAGGCTCAGGAAGAAGGATTGCGGATTCTGGAAAAAAGCGCCCTCATGCTAAGTGAAGTGAACGTAACACTGGAAGCACAGGTTCAGGAACGAACCAAAGAACTATCCGACAAAAACCAGCAGCTCCAGGGTGAAATTGAACGCAGTGAACACTTATTGCTCAACATCCTGCCTTTTCAAACCGCCCAGGAACTGAAAAAATTTGGCAAAGCCGAAGCCCGTTTCTTTGAGGAAGTGACGGTGATGTTTACCGATTTCCGGGGTTTTACCCAGATTGCAGAGAAGCTGACACCGGCCGAACTGGTGGAAGAAATCGATGTTTGTTTCAAGGAATTCGACAGCATCATAAGCAAATACGGAATTGAGAAAATCAAAACGATTGGAGATTCCTATATGGCAGCTGCAGGCTTACCAGTGGCGAATCCAAACCATGCGTTTGAAATGGTGATGGCAGCCATGGACATCATTGAATATATGAAGCGCCACAAAAAAGAACGCGAAGGAAACGGAAAGCCCGTGTTTGAAGTCCGGGTTGGAATTCATACCGGACCTGTCGTTGCGGGCATTGTGGGAAGCAAAAAGTTTGCGTACGATATCTGGGGAGATGCTGTAAATCTCGCTTCCCGTATGGAAAGTGCCTGCGAAACCGGGCAGATCAACATAAGCGGCAGCACATTCAACCTGGTCAAAGATCAGTTCAGGTTTCAGTATCGGGGCGAAATTGAAGCCAAAAACAAAGGACTTGTGGACATGTATTATGTTGAAGGACTGGCCTGATTGCCAACTCACTATTCAAGAATCTACGACAAAAACGTACAGTTCAGCAGGCATGATTTTAACTAAAATTCAATGTTTTTTCAGAAGCACTCCATTTTTATTTGAGCCATGAGCGATGCCGTCATCAATTTTGAGGGAGCCCGTGAGTTTATCAGGCAGAAACTGAGTACCGAACTTTCACCAAAACTGTCATACCACAGTCTGGTGCACATTCTCGATGTGTACAACATCGCAGAAAAACTGGCTGAAATGGAAGGTGTGAAAGGAGAAGAATTAACACTTTTGCTCACTGCAGTGTTGTTTCATGATTCCGGTTTTCTGGTAGGCCCCAAAGAACACGAAAAGATTTCCTGCCAGATAGCGAAGGAATTTTTACCGGGGTTTGGCTATTCAGCCGGACAGATTGAACGGATTGAAGGAATGATCATGGCGACCCGAATGCCACAAACTCCACTCAACCTCCTGGAAGAAATCATCTGCGACGCCGATCTCGATTATCTGGGCCGGGACGACTTCTGGACAATCGGACATAAGTTGTTCACCGAACTCAACTCCAACGGCAGCACACTGAACGAAAACGACTGGAACAAACAACAGGTCTCTTTTCTGGAAAAGCATCATTACTTCACCAAAAGTGCCATCCAAATGCGGAAGGCCAAGAAGGACCAGCACCTGGAAATGGTTCGTTCGAAACTTCTTCCGGCATCCTGATTTATGATTACCCTATCCAACCGGTCCAAAGTCATCATTGAAGACCTCGGCTTTTCCACTGCCGGTGTTCTTTTGAGTGCCTATGCACTGAAGGGATTTCTTGTCCCCAACCTGTTTTTAGGAGGAGGCATTACCGGAATCTCCATTCTGCTGAATCAGTTTTTTCATTTCAACTTCTCCATCATTCTCATTCTGGCCAACCTGCCGTTGATTTTCCTGGGCGGGTATCTGGTAAACAAACGCTTTGCTTACAAAACACTGGCCTGCATTATCGGTCTTGCCCTTTGCATGGAGTTCATCAATTTCCCGAAGGCAACATCCGATCCATCTTTGATTTCCGCTTTTGGAGGAGTGTTCCTTGGGTTAGGAATCGGAATGGCCATGAAAGGCGGTTGTGCTTTGGATGGCATCGAAATTATAGCCCTTTACACCATCCGTAAAAGCGGGTTTACCATTTCAGAAATCATTTTCGCTATCAATGTGGTGATCTTCCTGGTGGCGGCTTTGAACTTCGGGATGGACATTGCGTTGAACTCAATCTTAACGTACTACACTGCTTCACAAGCCATTAACTTTGTGGTGGAGGGTATGGAAGAGTACACAGGGGTGACCATTATTTCCGGACAGAGCGATGCCATCAAGCGCACACTGGTTATGGATCTGGGTCGTGGAATAACAGTGTATAAGGGCGAACGGGGCTTTATGAAAGAGAGTTTTGAGACCAGCCAGGAATGCGACATTGTATTTACGGTGATCACCCGACTGGAAGTTCGACGACTTAAAAACCTGGTCTATCGCATCGATCCAAAGGCATTTGTGTTTACCAATTCCATCAAAGAAGCTGCAGGAGGTATTCTTAAACGAAGCCGCAATTCCAGGGAAGAATAACGAAACCGGCAGAAAGATTTCATCATTGTTCAACAAAACCAGTAACCAATTCTATGTATCAGATTCTCTACAAAAGTGAATGCCGGATTCCGGAAGAACGTCTGGAAAGCGAAATCAAAAACATACTGTCATCTGCCGCGGTGAACAACAAAAGAGACGGTATTACGGGCCTTTTCCTGCTGATTGAAAACCGATTTCTACAGTTGATGGAGGGCGAAGAAGCTGATGTGAAAAAGTGCATGGAGCGAATAAAAAACGATTCCCGTCATTCTGAATTGACGGTATTGATGCAAAGGCCGGTTCCGCAACGATTGTTTCCGAAATGGTCGATGCATTACTCCCGCCTCAACGGATCTCAGGCTTTGGAGAAACTGGGTGCCTCAAAAATGCAGGATCTGGGAATCACACAATGGCAGGAAAACTTCAAAGACAATCTGGCGATTATGTTGCTGGAGAGTTTTGCAAGGCTGGGCCATATTTCATGATGAGAGATGAATTAAGGGTCAGGTCATATTACGGTTGACCATTCTGTACAAAGTGGAATTTTAACTGAGGTTTTTACATCTCACTTATTGCGGACCAGGGAATGTGAGTTCTCAAAACCTATGAAATATCTATTCCACATATTTTTACTGAAGTTGAATGTTTCTTAGATTTTAACACTTAATTACCAGTTTAAACAGCTACAATTAAAAACTGCCTGAAGACGGTATGATTATTCATTGTTCAGCAAAACTCAAAGAATTCGTAGGTTCATCCTTTTTAAGTAAAGGCGTATTCTCTCCCAGTGAAGATATCTGGAATGCCCACCTTTTCCTCATCAACCGGAAAAAGTGCATAGCATTTGTACATAGCAGAACACGATATGGTGTCGTGCTTTTTGATCTGCGGAAAGCCGATGTACCAATGCTGCGATCTCTTTTTGAGGACGCCCTCGTAATGCAACTGTATCGGGATCAAATACTGGGGGAATCACAAATCAATGCAGTCCGAAAATATGCTTCCTCCATCCATTTCCTTCCAACCAACAACGACAAAAGTGCCATTGGCTCTTTGAATGACATCATCTTCAGACTTACATATAATGTTTTCGAAGGACCAATTGACATGAACAGGGCAAAAAACTATGCTGCCTCTTACATGAATTGTTCTCCTTCCGGAACTCTCAAGTACAGGATTCCAAGGGAAATGATGAGGGAAATGCTGGATGAGATCACAGCTTAGCTGAAAATCGGATTCTTCCGGATTCACTATGGCAACACTTTATGAAATTTTGGGTGTCCCGCCGGATGCCACTGATGACCAGATAAAAAAAGCCTTCCGAAAACTGGCAAAATTGCATCATCCAGATCACAACATTGGAATTGACCCTTCCCGATTCAGAAAAATATTTGAAGCGTATGAGGTATTGAATGACCCTAAGAAGCGTTCAGCATACGATCACATTTTATCGGCAGCTCATAAAGATTCAGAAGAAGATGGTGGTGCTGACTTTGATTACATATATGATGAAAGCTTCCTTGAAAACGATCCGGATGCACCTTCAGCGAGCGAACTGTCGGAAGAATGGAAACCAACCAATACCGAGTATGTAAATGGAGAAGGCCTGATGTTAACGGTGGCGTCTTTTGCCGGACTTGCCGGAATTTGTTTGGGTTACTCTGCACTCTATACACTCATCTACTACCCATATAATCATGGTGAAAAAATCATAGAAA
>DAIOVD010000036.1:0-9303 GCA_036759185.1 Catalimonadaceae bacterium
GGGACGGCTTCCGGAAGGCCAGCAAAACGCCGCCAGCCAGCGGAGGGAAACTGGATACGCTCATCAATCGGGTAAAAACGGCCACCGACAAAATCAAAGCCCGGGGAGGTACCGTCCTTTTTGTGCGCACTCCCTCCAGCGGACCTATGCTGATGGGCGAAGGAATGGGTTTCCCCCGCGACAAATACTGGAACCGGATCCTTCAGGCCACGGGCTGTCCGGGAATTCACTTTGCCGACTATGAGGCGATCCGGCATTTCGAGTGCCCGGAGAATTCGCACCTCAGTTTATCGGATGCTACGCTGTTCACCAAAGAGCTGATCCGCATTCTAACCACTGAACAAGGCTGGAAATTTTCAACCCCAAAATCTCTCTAAACCTGATCGAACACCATGGTATTCAATTCCTACACCTTCGTTGTCTTCTTCGCCATCATATTGTTTCTGCATTATCTTCCCCTGCCGTGGAAGACGAAAAAGATCAATCTGCTGGTGGCCAGTTATATTTTCTACGCCGCCTGGAATCCGCCATTTATTCTGCTTCTATGGCTCTCAACCGTAATCGACTTTTATGTTGGCAAGGCGCTTTACACGCAGGAAAACGTCCATAAAAAGCGACTCCTTCTGGTGCTGAGTCTAATCGGGAATCTGGGTATGCTCATCTTTTTCAAGTACGGCACCTTTCTGCTGGACAACTTCGTGCACCTGGTCAATTTTATGGGAATGGATTTCCACCCGGCTGAACCGAGCATTATTCTGCCGGCGGGAATTTCGTTTTACACTTTTACCACGCTGTGCTACACCATCGACATGTATAAAAAGGAAAGCAAGCCGGTTTCGAATCTGCTCGATTTCTCTCTGTTTGTCACCTTCTTTCCGCACCTGGTGGCTGGCCCGATTGTGCGCCCCCCGCAGCTGGTTCCTCAGTTTGAATCGCCCCGGCAGGCCAGTCAGAAGCAACTGTTCGAAGGACTGTTTCTGCTGAGTCTGGGTTTGTTTATGAAAGTAGTGCTGGCCGATGCCATGCTGTCTTCCATTGCCGATTCGGTATTTAAATCAAGTGGTTTCCTTCCGGTTGCCGATGCCTGGGCCGGAGTTCTGGCGTTTTCAGGACAGATCTTTTTTGACTTTGCCGGCTATTCCACCGCGGCCATCGGAGCAGCGGCCTGTCTGGGATTTGTGCTTCCGCAGAATTTCAACTTCCCGTATGCTGCCGTGGGCTTCTCGGATTTCTGGCGTCGCTGGCACATTACCTTGTCGGCCTGGCTGCGGGACTACCTCTACATTCCCCTCGGTGGAAACCGGAACGGCACCGTCCGTACCTATGTAAATCTAATGATTACCATGTTGCTGGGCGGTTTATGGCATGGCGCCAGCTGGACTTTTGTGGTCTGGGGCGGTCTTCACGGATTCTATCTCTGGGTGGAAAAAGCGATTGTCGATGCCCGTTCGAAAAACCGGACGGAACCGTCAGTACGCAGTGCGGGAACTGAGGGTACCGTCCGTAATTTCGCCATTGCCCTCTTTACCTTTTTCCTGATCAACGTGACCTGGATCTTTTTCCGGGCGACGAGTTTTGGTCAGTCCTGGGCGTTGCTCGAATCGATGTTTGGTCTGGGAAAGGGCGGCGATGCTTTGCTGACGACCTTGGCCTTGTATAAAGTGGCCCTGATTATCACGGGAATGGTGCTGGTGCACTGGTTTATGCGGAACACGAAGGTGTTGGAGCTGGTTTCGAAACTGTCGTGGTGGACGGTGGGTCTGGGTTGGGCTGGCATGATGTTGCTCCTGATTCTGAGCCAGGAAAGCAGCAGTTCGTTTATCTATTTTCAGTTTTAGGGAATCGTACAGGAAGATCAATAACCGCTAAGGTCGCGGAGGAAGAACGCAGAGATTCGCAGAGGATTAATTGGATTTTTAAATCTCCGTGGCTCTCTTTGTATTTCCTCCTTTTCTCCGCGGTAAAATCCTGCAATTGTTTCAACCTGTAAGTCTATCAAAGAAGAACACTGTTTCGGTTAGGTTTTAACTTTTTGTTCTGCTCAGGTAAACCCCAAGCTTTACATCCAATTGGTTTATTTTCACATCAAACTTTTTGGCCGTTTTATCCTGGTAATTGGTGGTGCCAGTGCCACTCATATATTCATACTTCAGGCCCAATGTGAAATGAGAGTTTTTACCGAAAAACAGATTCACGTCAACGAATGGATTGTACCCAATCTTAAATGCATCTTTGGCCAGATTGGCGGAGAAATTAACACCGGCAAACGAAACGACTGCTATGTTTTTGAAGGACTTCCGATAAGCAACACTGGGGCCAACCAGGGTTCGCAACACATAGACCGAACTGGTATTGACATAAATGTATTCCGATTTCCTGTCAACAAACCAGGTAAACGGGCCAGCCAGGCCAATCTGCTTCATCAGGATGCTGCACCCCAGACTCAGATTTTTCTTACCAAAATACATTTTCGTGTTGATGAAGTCGAAATTCCATAGCCGGGATTCATCCGTGAAATCCACTGCGTTATCCACGTTCTTCAGAGTAATTGATGGTGTGGAAATTTGATTCCGCAATGCGTAACCCGTTTCGCCATTCTTATTGGAACCCATATTTCCAAAGTAGCTAAGCAAGTAGATAAACTGCTCTATGTTGCAGGTAAAGATTCCATTGTCATCCAACTGATAAAAGTTGCCATACACATTCAGTGCGGCACCTTTGTCGGCCATTACTTCAATCGTCTCCTGATTCGCTCCCGGGTTAATCACACTCGCCAGGTCGGCACCTTTTCTCCGCACATACATACCTTCATGGTTTGAACTTTTGTACCCGACTGAAAGGGAAACTGTTTTAAAATCAAACACATCAATCTGTGCCAGAGATGGTATCGAAATACATAAACTGACAATGAAAAGGCAAATTTGTTTCATAGATGAAATCCGGTTTGTGAGGTAAAACTTTGAAGGTTGCAGACATCCAGCGAATGTCCTTCAACGTCATTTAGCCGTAACCTGGAAGTGAAGACATCGAGCTTCAATTCGTGGAAACACTGCTTTTGCAAAGTTCTGGCGGATGGATCGGGCCTCTATACCCATCAATGGGTATTTTCAAGAAGGAGCAATTAGGGTTGAATCGAAATCATTGACTATTTCATTTTGCTGGATTTACTCACCACAAAATTCACACTATCATAGTTTTGGTCAACCAGTGTTTCATACGATTCAAGCATACCTGAAATTCATAAATCTTTCTCTACTTTGCTCAATTTCCTGCTGAATCAAATCACGAAATGAAATTCTCATACCACATCAAAAATGCTGATTCATTTTCCGGGGAAGTGAGAGAAATGGGCGAAACAGATCTGGAAAACGCCATTACATATTTCCAGAATTTTCCGTTTGAGGAAGTTTGGAAGACAGCAAAAATGAAGGCTGATTCACCTGAACGTCCTACGATTACCATTAAAAGCGAAGATGGAAAATCGCTCACAATCTGGTCTGATGGCACTGCTGGTTTTTCTTTTTCCTATTTCAATGGCAAACAGGTGGGCGATGCTTTTCTGGCAGCTGACGTTACGAAAAATCCAAAGGGTTATAGTATCGAAATGTTCATTGAAAAATTCTTTGATCAAACCATTGAGCCCTGGCTGAATTTGGTGGATTACATGGAAGAACCGGATGCAACAGAGATGGACACATTAGATAGGAACAAAGGAATAGTTACTTTCACTACAAAGGAAAATAAGGGAAGGCCTTACGTTTTCTGGATCATGTTCCTCCTTTTAAATCTGGTGGCATTAAGGATGAGCTGGGTCCAAAGCAAGTCGTTTTCAGAAGTGGATGTATTTGTGAGTATTTTACTTGGTTTTTTCTGGCTTCCGGGTGTCTACCTTCAAGTCAGCTATTGGTTACACGACAAGTCTTCCTGCCTGATTATCGACACAAAAGACAAAACATTGGAACGGTTGACGAAAATGGATTCAGTGAAGTTCAACAGGAATGAGGTTCTGAGAACAGAAATCCACGAAGGACGGCGACCCCAATACAGCTTTTTGAAAATTATGCTGAACGACGGTAGAAATATTGTGATCACCAGCCTGACGGTTGATCCAGGTGTTGTCCCGGAATTGCTCGGCCTTCCTTTCAAAACTATAAAGCGTTTCATTCCCACTATTTGAATATCAGGATATCTACATACTTCATCTACTCTTTCCCGCTTTCAAAACTGGCAATTCAATGCCACAAAGGGTTCAGCGTGGCAGACCATTCAGACCCCTGCAATGCTGCCACTATAAAGTTTTTCTGAAGAATCATCGGATTCTGTCCTTCAAATGCCCAGAATCTATTTGTTTTGAACCGATGAACTACTACTACACCCTGATCCTGTTTTTAGCCATTTCACTGACGGTAACAGGACAACCAAAACAACACCCTTGCTCGGAAATAAAGTCCGGGAAAACAATCAGCAAATCGGCCACCCTCACCCGTGCCCAGATTCAAAAGACAGAGAAATATGACGTAACGTATTACCATCTGGATCTGGAAATGAACAACTTTTCAAAGGACATTTCCGGTTCGGTGAAGATGAAAGCGAAAGCCCGGGTATTGCTCGATACCGTCCTTTTTGAGTTGCATCCCAATCATACCATCACCAAAATTTTGTTCAATGGCGACTCCATAGGTTTCAGACGAAGCGGGACTGCTGTAAAAGTAGTGGTGAACCAGCAAGCTGGAAATTCCTTCACCCTGCAGACATTTTATAACGGTACGGCTCCCGATGCCAGTGCCAATCCTTTCGGGGATGCCGGACTGAGCAATGCGACTTCACCTTCCTGGGGAAATCAGGTGACCTGGTCGCTGAGCCAACCCTTTTCGGCCTATGAGTGGTGGCCTTGCAAGCAATCGCTTCGGGACAAAATCGACAGTGTGGATGTGTGGGTTACCGTTCCTTCAGACTGCAAAGCTGGTTCCAATGGATTGCTGAAAAATGTGACCAATATGGGAAATGATCAGATGCGGTACGAATGGAAACACCGCCATCCGATTGCCGCTTATCTGGTTTCAGTCGCAGTAGGGAAATATGTTGAAGTGATCGATTATGCACATCCGGCAGGCTCATCCGATTCCATTCTGATCCAACATTTTATCTATGACAATCCGGCCACGCTGACCAATTTTCAGGACGATATTTATGAAACCGCCAGTTTCATAGAGCTGTTCGATTCTTTGTTTGGCCCCTACCCTTTCCGGAATGAAAAATACGGGCATTCGATGGCTCCGATTTCCGGAGGGATGGAACACCAGACGATGACCACCCAGGGATTCTTCAATCCAACGCTTACTGCTCATGAGCTTGGTCATCAATGGTTTGGAGACCATGTCACCTGCGCTACCTGGGCAGACATCTGGGTGAATGAGGGATTCGCATCCTACAGCGAATATCTGATGCTGGCAGCTTTGTATCCGGGACAGGAAACCCAACTGATGGCCGACAACCATACTTCGGTGATGGGAGCAACCAACGGAGCTGTTTGGGTGAAGGATAGTGTGAACAGCGGACGAATTTTTTCTGGCCGCCTTACCTATGACAAAGGCGCTTCCATTATCCATATCTTCCGTTACCTGATTGATGACGATGCCAAATTCTTTCAGGCCTTACAATTGTACCAGAGTCGGTTTGCAGACAGTGTGGCCATCGGGCTGGATGTAAAAAATGTACTGGAGGAAGTTTCCGGAAAAGACCTGACTGCCGCTTTTGAGCAATGGTATTTTGGTGAAGGATTTCCAACCTATGGGGTAAAATGGAATTCTTTGAATGGCACACTACATGTACGCATTTCCCAGACCACATCAACACCATCTGTGACACCTCTGTTCACAACTCCACTGGAGATCAGATTTCTCCGAAGCGGTAAACCCGATACGATCATTCGTTTCCCAATCACAGGCAATCCTACATTGGTGATGATACCGTCTGTTGGAACTGTGACCGGAGTGATGTCGATTGATCCTAAAAACTGGATCATCAACAAAAACGGACTTATTCAGAAAGACCCTGCCTTGATTGTGACCTCAGCATCAGAACTGGAAAGTCCAGGTTCAGACCTCCGGGTTTACCCAAATCCAGCTGTCGATCGCGTCACCATTGAATCACCGGATGACCAGCCACAGATTCTGACCATATTCGATCCCAAAGGAAAGAAGCTGGAAACGAAGTCTTTCCAGAGATCAACCAACCTGGATTTGAAACCGCTTCCTTCCGGATGGTATCTCTTTATGACTGAATCGGCAGACGGAACAACCAAACGGCACCGTCTTGTAAAAAAGTAGGTTAAGGCAGGAATCGCGATGATGTTTCCGTAGTTTGATTCGGGAGGATTTTTCTATGCAGCCCATAGCGAAAATCCACTTTTTCTCCCGATGAATCATCGGGACAGGTCCTGCGGTTTAGTATCCTGGTCACAAACCCAAAGAGACGTCATCCCTTCATCTTTCCCTTTATGGATGGATCCGTCCACCTGAAATTGGTGTGAACAACCTTTCATCAATCCACAATAATTTTCCATCCGGAGAGTTACATGGTTTGATGCGCACAAAAGAATTTCATCCGTTTCCTGATTTGATTGCTGGTCCTGGTTCGTATCTGGAACTGAGGGATGATTTGCCGTTGGCTCCCACGCAAACAGCTTCGCCTGAGATGACGAATTTCGATTCCGACCTTCAGAAAAGCATTGTCCAACCAGCCGGTATTCAACCCGATTTCCCATTTATTCCCAGACCAGTCATCATTCCATTTCAATCAAACGCATAGAACACACTCTTTACGTAACCATTTCGTTTTATGCAGATTCAATCGTTTTTCTGGTTTTGCTCAGGGGCTACCATTCCGATTCTGAAAAAGAGTCCGAGCGATCACATCAAATATGCCGGAATAGGGGCTACTGTTTTCTTCACGGGTTTATTTGCTGCGCTTTCAGCCGGGTACGCTTTATACTATGTATTCAACGATTCTGAGCCGGTGGTCCGGATTTCCGCTTCCGTGGGATTTGGTCTGTTGTGGGGTCTGATGATTTTCAATCTGGACCGGTACATTGTGTCGGGCATGAAAAAGAAAAACGGGTTCTGGTCTGAAGCCCGAATGGCCTTTCCCCGGCTGATTCTTGCCACCGTAATTGCCGTGGTGATTTCCAGACCACTGGAACTCCAGATTTTTCATACCTCCATTGAAACGGAACTGATCGCCATGAAAGAGCTGGAGATGCAGCGACAGGATCAGTTGGTGCAAAACCGGTTCATGCCGGCGATTCAAAAGTTAGAAGCAGAGGTAAACCATCTTCAAACCGAAATCAACACCAAAACCGAACGGCGAAACCAACTGGAAGAATCGGCCCGCAATGAAGCAGACGGAACCGGAGGAACACAAAAACGGGGCGCCAAAACCATTTACAAACTGAAACGACAGGACGCAGACAAAGCCCAGGCCGAACTTGACACCTTCCTTCGAAAACGGCTGCCTCAACTGCTGACTCTTCAGGAGGATCTTCGTAAGAAACGTACAGAAGCAGACAGTGTTAAAGGTGCCATCCCAAGACTGGCGTTTGATGGATTTGACAAACGGCTGGATGCCCTCGGGCAAGTTACAGAACGGAGTCAGACCATGGCGATGGCTTCCTGGTTTCTGATGTTGCTGTTTGTGGTGGTGGAAATTCTGCCAGTGTTGGTGAAACTGCTTTCGCCCAGAGGTCCATATGACGATCTTCTGGAAAAACATGAGCATGCCGTGGAAATCTATAAAATCGAGGAAATGTCTTCTTTGAACCAAAAAGCGAACAACCGGATTTCATTATTAAAACAAACTGAAAAAGGAAGAAATCCTGAAGAGGAAACGTAAAACATGCCACTGATTTTTTTTCCTCTTTCACCTGTCTTTCGTATTCTTGTCAACACATAATCAAACTTCTTTTTTCAAACGTATGCTGGTCCTTCAATCCAGAATCAACCGATTTCTGCCCTTTGTCTTCCTGATTTTCTTCGCCTGCAGCAGCTCCCGTGATTTTGAGCTGATTCCATCCGACGCCAAACTTGTGATGGCTGTAGATTTCAAAAATCTGGCGCTCAATGCCCTAAGTTTTGATAATCTGTTTTCTCAATCGCCGGATTCATCCTCCAAACCAAAAAAAGGAGACATCGCATTTGACAAAACCGGCATCGACTATATGCGACAAGGACTGGCCTTCCAAAGGGCGGGTGCAGCGTATCAGGAACGCGTTTACATGATTGTGCCGATCACTGATAAAGACGAATTCTTCGATTTCTGTAAAACGATTGACTCAACAGCCGTTCGTTCCAAATCTTATGAAATGGAATGGATCACAGGCCAAAGCATCACGTTTGGCGTGAAAGACAAAACCGCGGTGGGTCAGTTTGATAAGTTTCAAAGTGAGGATTCCAAATCCAAAACCTATCTCCGCGAATTACTGGAATTGAAACCTGAGGGAAAATTGGTACAGACCAAACCTCATTTTAAAGAGCTGACAGATAAATCCTACGATGCATCCATCTGGGTGGATCTGGGTAAATTCACCGAAGATGCTCAAATTCCAGTGGGTGCCTTTAAAAAACCAACCGGCGAGTTTTCAGGAATTCTCGATTTTCAGGATGGGAAGATTGAGTTGACTGCAGATGGTTTCAATTCGGATCCGGAATCATTGAAATATGCGAAAATGATGGAGAAAACCATTGAAGGTTCCTTCCTGGAACGCATTCCTTCAAGTAAACCAATGGCAGTAATGGCCTTCCGTGTGGACATGGATCAGTTCAAAACGATGATTGAATCAAATCAGCAATTGGCCTCTATGTTTGATGGACTTCAGGTTCTTGGACTTCAGAAAGGAGAGATCTTTTCCATTCTTGGTGGTCAGGTCTCCATATCGGGACTGGAACCAGCACCAGCCGGAGAAATGTTTCCTAAGGTTTCGTTGCAGTTAACTATTAGAGACAAAGCCAAAGCAAGCATGGCGTTTGAAAATATGGCCAATGTTGGTATGATCATAAAAACGGGACCCGATCTTTACACCCATCCTCAGGTTCCGGGACTGGCAATCCGGTTGAAAAATGACATGCTGGAGGTATCCAATTCGGCCTCAACTCAGAAGTTTGATCCTAAAAATCTGGAAGACTTTCCGTCCGGTAACTTTATTGCCTGGTTCAATTTCGCCGATATTGCCAAAGCGATCCCGGCTGGATTGCCCGTGAGTGCTGGTATGAATGAATTTGCAGGTTACTGGAAATCCATCAGCATGGC
>DAIOVD010000036.1:9403-25551 GCA_036759185.1 Catalimonadaceae bacterium
GAGCGCATGTCCAGAATCATTTCGTGGGCACAATATCCGTTGGAACCCGTGTACAAAACAGGAAAGTACTTTTCCAGCTTGGTTTTCAGATAGTTTGCATTCAGAATGGCCATGCTGGTGGCTTCTTTCAACCCTTTTCCACCCATCATCTGGATGTAGGCATAACTAATAGCCAGAATTGAAGCGGAACCATAAGGAGCGGCAGAAACCGATTTGATTGCTTTGTCGCCGCCTGTTTTCACGATGGCATGACCCGGCAGGAACGGAACGAGTTTCTCCACTACGCCGATGGGTCCCATTCCAGGACCACCACCACCATGTGGAATACAGAAAGTTTTGTGCAGATTGAGGTGGCAAACATCTGCCCCGATCGTTCCGGGACTGGTGAGACCTACCTGGGCATTCATGTTGGCACCGTCCATGTACACGAGGCCTCCATGTTTGTGGATGGTTTCACAAATTTCACGGATGGCTTCTTCAAACACACCATGTGTAGATGGATAGGTTACCATCAAAGCAGCAAGGTTTTCGGCGTGCTGTTCAGCTTTGGCTTTCAGATCATTGACATCTACGTTTCCGCGGTTGTCGCAAGCCACAAGAACCACTTTCATTCCAGCCATAACAGCTGAAGCAGGGTTGGTTCCATGTGCCGAAGTCGGAATCAGTGCAATGTCGCGGTGTGCGTGTCCCCGTGACAAATGCCAGGCACGGATGGTCATCAGTCCTGCATATTCGCCCTGAGCACCCGAGTTTGGCTGAAGAGAGATTCCTGCAAAACCGGTAATTTCTTTTAGCCAGTTGCTAAGATTCTCCATCATTTCCCTGTAACCAGCGGCTTGTTCAGCTGGAACGAAAGGGTGAAGAGAATTCCACTCCGGCCAGGTTACCGGAATCATTTCCGTCGTGGCATTCAGCTTCATCGTACAGGAGCCCAATGAAATCATGGAATGAACCAGTGACAGATCTTTATTTTCCAGGTGTTTGATGTACCGGGTAATTTCGTGTTCTGAGTGGTGCTGATTGAACACCGGATGTGTCATGAACGGGGTGGTCCTTTTGAGGGAACCAGCCGGCATCTCGTTGTCAAACAGCTGATCCATAGAACCTGGCAACTGAGCTCCGGTGGCCTGAGCAACCACCATCAGGATGTCTTTCACACTGTTTGGCGTGCAGGTCTCATCCAATGAAATTCCGATTTTACCCGGCTCTGAACCAAAAACCCGGAAGTTGATTTCATGCTGGCGGGCGATGGAATGAATCACATCGGCTTTATCTGAAGTCAGGGTGATGGTGTCAAAATAATGATCATTCAGAACCTGAATTCCCATTTGCTTCAATCCTTTTGCAAGACCTCTTGTGAGGGCATGTATGCGTGATGAAATCTGTGTTAGGCCGGTTGGTCCGTGGTAAACCGCATAAAACGATGCCATTACAGACAGCAACACCTGAGCAGTACAGATATTGGATGTCGCTTTTTCCCGGCGAATGTGTTGTTCTCTGGTTTGCAATGCCATCCGGTAAGCAGGATTTCCTTCTGCATCCACCGAAATTCCGATGATCCGACCGGGCATGTTGCGTTTGAATTCTTCTTTGGTCGCAAAAAATGCAGCATGAGGTCCTCCAAAACCCATAGGCACTCCAAATCGCTGGGCAGAACCTACCACAACATCGGCTCCCCATGTTCCGGGAGCTTCCAGAAGGGTAAGAGCCATCAGGTCGGTGGCTACACAAACAAACACATCGTTTTCTTTTGCAGAAGCGCAGAAATCACGGTGGTTGGCAATGTTTCCTTCAGTATCAGGATACTGGATCAATACAGTAAACAACTCAGGCCGGGTAAGGTCGAGTTTGGTTACATCTCCCACTTCAACCTGAATGCCAATCGGCTCGGCCCGTAGCTGAACCAGGTCAATGGTTTGAGGGTGGCATTTATCGGAAACAAATATGGTTTTGGCCTGTGCTTTGGAAGGTTTCCGTACAGCATGCAACAGGTGCATGGCTTCTGCGGCTGCGGTCGCTTCGTCGAGAAGAGAAGCATTGGCAATTTCCATCTGCGTAAGATCCATTACCAACGTCTGAAAATTAATCAGTGCCTCCATTCTTCCCTGGGCAATTTCTGCCTGGTAAGGTGTGTAGGCAGTGTACCAGGCGGGATTCTCCAGTACATTTCGCAAAACCGGAGTTGGTGTTACTGTTCCATAGTAGCCAGTTCCAATATAGGAACGGTACTGCTTGTTTTTCGCACCCAGCGCTTTGAAGCGTGCCAGAAACTCCACTTCCGAAATAGCATCCGGAATGCGAAGGTCCTGCAAAAGCCGGATGGAAGGTGGAACAACTTTGGAAATGAGCGACTCCAGATCTGCTTCACCAATTTCGGCAAGCATTTGTTTTTTCTGGTTGGAATCTGGTCCGTTATGTCTGGAAGAAAAAGCTTCTTTGTAAAAAGCAGGACTGGTCATGAAGCGTTGATTTGAGCGGCAAATATACGTTTTACCCCCGATTTTTTGGCAACCGGAATCAGCTGGCAGAAGAATAAATCGCAGGTAGTATTTGAACAAAAAAACAGAGACAGTTCCCCGATTGTTTCAGAATTTGAGAAACGGACTGAACATCCTGACTTACTGAAAGTTGCAGCCAAATTTCAGCACAGACGCAGGTGGTGGGATAAGGTCCGGGTTATTTTCGTCAGTTTTTCACCGGAAATACAATCCGGAACCCTACCTTTGCGGACTATTTCAACGAAACGATTCGTCTTATGCTTTCGAACCTCTTATTCCTCGGCAACCTCGGTGCAGGTGAAATTTTTCTGATCATCACGTTGGTGGTTCTCTTGTTTGGAGCCAAGAAAATTCCCGAACTGGCCAGAGGTGTAGGAAAAGGAATCCGCGAATTCAAAGATGCCACCAAAGACATCAAGGATTCGATTGAAGAAGAATCAAAAAAATCATCCTGATCTCCTTTTAACTGCGTTTGAAAGCCTACGCCAGTTTTTCTGATATTCAGAAGGATCTGAATACCGGAAAAGAAACGGTTCTGGGTCTGGTTCAACATTTTCTCGGTAACATTGACCGGCATTCTTCACTGGGTGCGTTTCTGGAAGTGTACCGGGACGAAAGTCTGGAAGCGGCCCGCCAGACCGATCTCAAAATAAAAAATGGCACTGCCGGCAGACTTGCCGGTATGGTGCTCGGAATCAAAGACGTTTTCTGCTACAAAGACCACCCGGTGACGGTTGGCTCTTCCATACTTACTGGTTTCCGGTCCTTGTTTACTGCCACTGCCATTCAGCGATTGCTGGACGAAGATGCCATCATCATCGGCCGGCAGAACTGCGATGAATTCGCGATGGGAAGCAGCAACGAAAATTCATCATTCGGCCCCGTCCGTAATGCCGCAGATCCTTCCAAAGTACCCGGCGGTTCTTCCGGTGGTTCTGCTGTGGCGGTTCAGGCTGATATGTGCTTTGCCTCCATCGCCTCTGATACAGGCGGTTCGATACGCCAGCCGGCTGCTTTTTGCGGGGCGGTGGGAATGAAAGCAACCTATTCACGTGTATCACGAAACGGACTGGTGGCCTACGGTTCCTCATTTGATTGCATTGGCCCCATTACACGGTCTGTTGCCGATGCGGCTTTGCTCATGGAAATCATGGCGGGAGCCGATCAGATGGATTCTACCTGCAGTGCAGAACCGGTTGAGCGATATTCCGCTGCCATCCAGGGAACAAAAAAATACAGGATTGCCTATTGGAAAGATGTCCTCGATTCAGACGCAATCCAACCCGAAATACGACTGGCTTGCCGGAATCTGATTAGCAAAATGCAGGAAGCAGGCCACACTGTGGAGGCCATTGACCTCCCCTACCTGGACTACGTTCTCCCCACTTATTATATACTGACAACCTCGGAAGCCAGCACCAACCTTTCACGTTTTGATGGTATGCACTTCGGTCATCGCACTACGGAGACTGGAAATCTGGAAGAAACCTACAAACGATCCCGAACGGAAGGTTTTGGTCCGGAAGTGAAACGCCGGATTCTGTTGGGCACGTTTGCCTTGAGTGCGGATTACCACGATGCTTATTTTACCAAAGCACAGAAGGTAAGAAGACTCATTCAGAACTCTGCTCTGGAGGTTTTCAAACAATACAATTTCCTGTTGATGCCCACAACGCCGGGCACTGCTTTTCCTCTCGGAGCCAAAACAAAGAATCCGCTGGAAATGTATTTTGCCGATATTTTCACTGTATGGGCCAATCTCGCCGGTGTTCCCGCGATCAGTGTTCCGTTTGGTAAAGATCAGTCTGGCATGCCGATTGGCCTTCAGATTCATGCCGGGCATTTTCGTGAAATGCAAATGTTTGATTGTGCGGCCATGATTGAAACCGCTTCCAGGGAATTGCAAACGCTATGAATATGAGTCGGATCCGCATCAAAGTTTCGGATATTTCCAGCCTGACCGATGCCCGTTATTGTGCGGGTATGGGCGTACAGTACCTTTCCATTTGTTTTGATGAATCGGGAAATACACGCCTTGATCCGACTTCATTTCTGGCTATTCGGGCATGGATAGAAGGTGTGGAATGGATGGGCGAGTTTTCAGGGAACGATCCGGGCATACTACGTGAAATAGCCGATGCCTGGCAACTCAACACCTGGATTGTCGAAGATCCTGCATTACGGACAGTACCGGAACTGAATGATCTTCAGTTCATCACCTCGGTTTCAGACTCAAATTGTGAAAACCGCGAATCAGAAAGTCTGGAAATAGAGATTCGCAGCGAAGAGAAGAACGATACCGTCCTTATAAAAGCGGGCATGGATTCCGGACAAATGCGCATTCTCAAAAATCCAAAATCCGCCATCGAAATTGTTCAGCTACACCAACAGTTTCCGGATCTGATATTCAATCTGAATTCAGGAGAAGAAGAGCGTCCGGGATGGATGGACCTCAGCCATTTGCAGGACATTCTGGAAGAACTGGAAGAAAACGGGTTCTACCTGCTGTAAAACCCATCTTTCAGAAACTTATTTCGAGATCATGATGCGGTGCCGTTCGGCCTGATTGCCCCGAATTACTTCCATTGTATATATTCCGTTGGCCAGATTGGCAACAGATTCCTCGATGTGGTCAATTCCATTCTGATAGATCCAGGACTTCACCACTTTGCCTTCCACCGAAATCAATGATATCCGGGAAGGCTCCCGACCCTCATCCAGGTTATCCAGATACAATTGGTGATCAACCGGATTTTTAAACAGAAGGGTACCTGAATTATGTTTTACCAGTGGAAGATTACCTGTAACTGAAGATGTGATCCAGTGTGTGATGGCTGTATCGCTCGGTTCAGTTGGTGAAAGGAAATGACGCTTCCAATGACCTTGTTCATCGATCAGAAATTTATTAAAGTTCCACATTACCTGAGCATTGGAAACACCGTTGAGCTTTTTCCTTTGCAACCACTTATACACATCGGATGTATCGCCAATCCGGATGGAGATCTTACTCATCATCGGAAATGTAATGGCATATTGGTTGGTGCAGAATGTTTCAATGGTGGAATCGGCATAGGGATCCTGTCCGCCAAAGTCGTTGCAGGGAAAACCAATTACCCGGAAACCATAATTCTGGTAGACCGAATCAAGTTTCTGCAATTTAGCAAACTGATAGGTGTATCCGCAAAAAGAAGCAGTATTGACAACCAGCAGTTTTTTCCCGGCAAAAGAAGAAAGAGAGATGCTGTCGCTATGGATGTCTTTCACTTTAAAACTGTGAAAGGTCTGCAGTGTCTGACCCGACAAATTGAGTGACACCAGCATAAGAAGAGTATAGAATATCCTCATTGGTTGAAATGGCTAAACGATTGAAAAGCAATGTATAAATGAAATCCGTCTAAACCAAAAGTTTGGCTTCATTCCAGTAGACATCCATTTCCTGAAGGGTCATGTCATTCAATGATTTGCCATTGCTTCTGGCTTTTTCCTCCAGGTAGTTGAATCGGATAATGAATTTAAGATTGGTGCGTTCGAGGGCCTGATCCGGATTCAGTTTCAGGAACCGGGCATAGTTGATCAAAGAGAAAAAGACATCGCCCAGTTCCTTTTCTGCTTCCACCGCATCCACCTTTCCATCAACAGTGATCTCACGAAACTCCTGGATTTCCTCCAGCACTTTTTCCCAGACCTGTGCGGGTTCGTCCCAATCAAATCCGGCTCCTCTGGCTTTTTCCTGAATCCGCATGGCTTTTACCATAGGAGGCAGCGACCGGGGTACACCGGACAAAGTCAATTCCTGACCCTCTTTCTTTTTGAGCGATTCCCAATTGCGCTTCACATCTTCTTCGGTTTCAGCCGTCACATTACTATAAATATGGGGATGACGGAAAATGAGCTTTTCACAGACGGCATCAATGACATCGGCTATATTAAAATCGTTTGTTTCCGAAGCAATCCTGGAATAAAACACAATGTGCAGAAGAACATCGCCCAGTTCCTTCTTGATATTTTCCTGCTCTCCCGACAGTATGGCATCCCCCAGTTCATACACTTCTTCAATGGTGAGGTGCCGGAGAGACTCATGTGTTTGTTTTTTGTCCCAGGGGCAATTCAGGCGTAGCTCATCCATAACAGTGAGAAGTCGGTCAAATGCATCCAGTTTACGTTTTCTTTCCGGATCAGGAGGTGCAGGAATCATGTTGTCAATTTTGTGGCAACTTACGAAACCCATTCACTGTTATCAACTTCAAAAACAGGAAAGGACCGACATCTTGTTGCTCGTCATCCCTGATAGAATGATCGGGCAGGAATCTCAGCTTCCTCACCATGAGGAAAATGAAAAAATCGGGTTATGATGATTTTCTAATGTAGCTTTCACTTTCAGGAATTACAGTAGAACCTTATTTGCACTTTGAATGAATGATGAAGATTCTTGTCGTTGAAGATGAACTCAACCTCGCTACCTACCTGAAGAGAGGACTTGAAGAAGAAGGTCACACAATTGAACTAGCCCTGGATTCCAAAACTGCGAAAATCCACATGGGGTCGGATAAATTCGACATGGTGATACTGGACATCATTTTACCCGATGGAAATGGACTGGTGTTGTGCAAAGATTTCAAAGAACTGCATCCCAAAGTTCCGATCATCATCCTGACTTCACTTGGAAGTACGAAAGACAAAGTATCCGGCCTGGATTCCGGCGCAGATGATTATCTGGTAAAGCCTTTTCAGTTTTCAGAACTGGCAGCACGGATTCGTGCCATTGAAAGACGGAAACACCAGAACCAGTCCCCCACCATTCTCACGGCATTGGACCTGGAAATGGATACGTCCTCCCGGTCAGTACAACGAAATGGGAAAGCCATCACTCTGACAGCACGTGAATTCAAGTTGCTGCAGGTATTTCTTGAAAACCGGAATAAAGTCCTTTCCCGTATGGACATTGCTGAAAGCGTGTGGGATATCAATTTCGATACCGGAACCAACGTAGTAGATGTGTATGTAAACTACCTCCGGAACAAAATTGACAAGATGCACGAAAAAAAGCTGATTCATACCGTGATAGGTGTGGGATATGTGTTGCGTGCTGAGTAATTTCGGCTGTGGAAATCCGGCACCGACTTACCCTTCAGTTCACCATTCTGGTTGCGTTTCTGCTGCTGGCAATTCTGGGGTTCAACTATTTTCTCGCGTATATTTTCGCCAGCGAATCCTTTCTTGACCGTCTTAAAGAGCGTGCCGTCACTGTTGCCACCATGCATCTGGATCAGGACAAACCGCACCAGAAGCAATTTGATGAGATCAACAAACGGTATAAACAAGTACTGAGGGGAGAAACCATCCAGATATTCGATACCAATCTTCGGGTTTGTTATTCAGAGCAGACGGATTCGTTCAAACCGGATCCGGAATTAATTGCTGTTGTGCGGTCAGGTGAATATGAAGCCAGCCTTGAAAACGGCCGGTATGTCATTGGCTTTACCTACAATCTGGATGACCAGGACTATTACATTTTCGCTTCGGCTGTGGATGCAACAGGCACGAGCAAACTTCAGAATATGCTGAAAACCATGCTGATCAGTTTTCTGGTTTTTCTGGTTTTTGTGGTACTTGCCGGCCAGTTCCTTTCCCAAAAAGCGTTGGAGCCAATCCAATCGGTTATCCAGCAGGTAAACTCCATCACAGCAGAAAGCCTGGATAAACGGGTGAAATACAAGAACGACACCGACGAAATTGCACAGCTGGCACTTACTTTTAACTCAATGCTGGTCCGTCTGGAAAACTCGTTTAAAAGTCAGTCTGGTTTTGTTCGGAATGCATCGCATGAATTGCGAAATCCTTTGGCTGCAATGATTGGTCAGGCGGAAATTGCACTTAACCGGGATCGCGACAACCCATATTATAAAGATGTCATCAAGGCCATATTTGAAGAAGCTCTCCGACTGAAACACATTGTAAATTCTTTGCTTGAGCTATCACAGGCCTCCCCTGAAGTAGTGGCCTCCAATCAGGAAATCATCAGACTGGATGAACTCATCCTGGATATAGTAGAAAGCCTGGTGAAAACCAAAAACTACAAACAGATTGAAGTCCGCCTTCCGGATTCGCTGGAAGCTGAACCGTTGATTGTCGGGAACCGTAGCCTTCTGGAAGTAGCCATTGGGAATCTGATTGAAAATGCCTGTAAATATTCCGACGGAAAATTGGTTCATTGCTTTCTCGATCAGTTGGATAATACTCTGCAGCTCAGTATTAAGGATGAAGGAATCGGGATGACAGAAGAAGACATTGCCTTTTTCACTGAGCCATTTTACCGGTCTTCCAGGGCCCGGATGAAGGAAGGATTTGGAATTGGAATGGCGATTTCCAGCAAAATTCTGCAGATCCATGGAATCGAAATGGACGTCAAATCCAGACTGGAAATGGGCACAACTGTTACCCTTCGATTCAATCCGGTCCAACTCCCTGCCTCACAGGCATAAAAAAACCGGAGATCTCTCCCCGGCTTTTGTTTTCAAAGGACATTCAGATTATCCGTTCTTCTCTGCGTTACGGATCTCTTTTAGCTGTGATTCCAGCTCTTTGATCTCCAGTTTGGAAAGGTTAATGCGCTTCTGAACATCTTCGATCATGGCCATTGCATTTTTCGACATTTTGAACATGGAGACATTGTCTTCCAGGTTTCCAACATCTTTTCTCAATTGCAACAAACGCTTCTGAATATATCCCTCCTGATTCCGAAGTGTTTTCACACCTTCTGTCGAATAGGTAGAGCGATTAGACAGAATATTAATTTTCAGTTTTTCCTTGTCGTATGGCTGAATTTCAGTAGCCGAATCAATCATCTCGATCATGGCTTTCGAAAAACGGGCATTGATTTTCTGGATGGATTTCATCGGTACAAAACCAATGTTGCGGAACTGATCTTTCAGCTCATCCAGTTTTTTACGGGAACCTGCTCCTGAAGCAGCCAGGGCTTCAATTTCTGCACAAACGGCTTCCTTGGCAACCAGATTTTCTGACTGGATCTTGTCTTCTCCTGAACGTTGATCGCGTAGTCTTGTAAAGAAATGGTCCATTCCGGCTCTGAAAGCATCGTACAGTTTCTGCCCTTCTTTACCAAAAACCGGAGCAATTTTCTTCCATTCGCCCTGAAGATGTTTCATACGGTTGGCAATGCCATCCCAGTCTTCACCTTCCTTCAGGCTATCCACTTCATCAATCAAAGCCTGTTTGGCTGAAATGACATCCTGCTTGGCTTTCTCCATCTGACGGAAGAAGTCACCTTTGGCATGCATGAACTTCTTGTACAAGTTCCAGAACTGCTTATTGAGTTCCGCTGATTTTTCACGGGAACGGCCCGGTATGTTTTTCCATTCTTCCTGAAAGGCCAGAACTTCCGTTGTCTTCTCTCTCCATTCTTTCACACCGGTCGCAACAAACGAATCCAACCCAACCATTTTTGCCAGTATTGCTTCTTTGAGGGTCACTTCTTCCGAAATCAGCTTTTTGCGTTCATCATTGAATGCTCGGCGTCTTTCGTAGATCACATCCACCGCTTTTTTCAGACGATCTTTGATTTCTTCCTGACGATCTTTTGGCACCGGACCCAGGCCACGGTAATCATCCTGATACGACATCAGGTCTTTCATTGCCTTTGAAATCATGGGCTCTGAAGCCAGTTTTTCAATTTTGGCAATCAGCTCTTGTTTCAGTTCCAGATTTTTCTTCCGGTCGAAATCACGGAGATTGTGGTAAATTTCACTCAGACTGTAAAAACGCTCAATCAGGGAGTAAAACGACGCGTTCAGATTCTGAGCATGCTCAGGTCCGACCGGTCCGATCTTTTTCCACTCTTCCCTGATCACTTTGAATTTATCGTATCCCGGAGTGTGCTCATGGTCGTCAACCAATTGACGGAGTTGCTCAAGAATGGTCAGCTTGGCTTCCAGATTCTTTCCTCTTTCTTTCTGCTGGAATTCCTGACTTAATTTTCTCTTTTCGTAAATTCCTTTTTGTGCCTGATGGAACCGCTGCTCGAGGGCATGGTGTTTGAATTCAAATGTTTCCGGATCTCCTCCTTCCGCTACAAATTTCTCCAGTGCCTCGGCTTTGTCCTGAGCATACAATGCCTCAAACAAAGGTTTGATTTTCTGAATCGCACGATTCGCAACAACCGGATCACTGTCGCGGTTCATCTGCTCGGCAATTTTCACCAGCTGCTCTTTGTCCAGAGCGGAATAGTCTTCGATTACGGCTTCCGCATCTTCCTTTTCCATCTCTTCCATTTCATGATCTTCCACAACCAGAATTTCAACTTCTGATGCCATTTCGGTAGCAGCAGGAGGTGCAGGAACTTCTTCCGGCTGAGCTTCTTCTGATGCAGAAACCTCTGGCTCAGAAACGGATTCCGGTATTTCAACTGCATCCATTGGTGTTTCTTCCACAACGGCTTCCGCCATAACTTCCGGCATCGATGCCGGCTCATCAGAAAGAGCTGTTGGCTCTTCCGGAGAGGATTCCTCAACCGTTTCCGTCGCCTCAGCCACAGCAGGTTCAGAATGATCATCAGAAGACGGGGTTTCAGAGAAAGACCCGATTGGACTGTCACCTGCCTCTGAAATTTCAGCAGCAGGTTCAGGGGAAACCGATGTAGTCTCAGCAGACAGCTCAGTTGAATTGTCGTTTACTGGTAACTCGTCGGTAGAAAGAGTAGAATTGTTATTCATATTGTCCTGAAAGACGTTTTTCAAAAAAGGATTGCAAAACTAATCGAATATTACTTGTCAACCAAGGGATTAGACCTGACTTTTTTCAGGCCTCAATTCCGGATTACACCCGGCGATCCCTGCCTGAATGGCAATTAACACAAAACAACCGGAATTTAATGGGATGCAATTTCAGCACATTCCATACCTATTTATTTTAGTTACCGCTTTGCACTGATTTTATGCTTAGTTTTGCGGCCATTTTTAAAGTACCAAGTACCGTAATACTTCATGAAACTATCCGAATTTAATTTTAATCTCCCCACTGAACTAATCGCTTTTTATCCCGCTGAAAACCGTGACGAATCCCGACTGATGGTGGTGCACCGCAAAACAGGTCTGATCGAGCACAAAGTCTTCAAAGATGTTCTCAACTATTTCGATGACGGTGATACCATGGTGGTAAACAACACCAAAGTATTTCCTGCCCGGATGTATGGCAACAAAGAAAAAACAGGGGCTAAAATTGAGGTTTTTCTTCTGCGGGAACTGAACCGTGAATACAAACTCTGGGATGTGCTGGTTGATCCTGCCCGTAAAATCAGGGTTGGCAACAAGCTTTATTTCGGCGATTCGGATCTGGTGGCAGAAGTGATTGACAACACCACTTCCCGTGGACGGACCATCCGTTTTCTGACAGATGCGGTGGGTGAAGACTTTTACCGTCTCATCGATCAGCTCGGCGAAACCCCTCTCCCACGCTACATCAAGCGTGATGTGGAAGAAGCCGACAAAGAACGCTTCCAGACCATTTTTGCTGAACACAAAGGAGCAGTTGCGGCTCCCACAGCAGGACTTCACTTCACAAAACAACTGGTAAAACGTCTGGCACTGAAAGGTGTCGATGTTGCCCCTTTGACCTTGCATGTGGGCCTTGGTACCTTCCGTCCGGTGGATGTGGAAGACCTGACCAAACACAAAACCGATTCCGAAAACTTTAACATTCCACAGGAAACAGTGGATCGTGTAAATTTTTCACTCGACAAAAAAGGAAAGGTTTGTGCGGTAGGAACCACTACACTTCGGGCTCTGGAATCGTCTGTTTCTTCAACCAACCGTCTGAAACTGAACTCCGGCTGGACCGATAAATTCATATTCCCGCCATACGATTTCAAAATTGCCAACGCCCTGATCACCAATTTCCATATGCCACAATCGATTCTGTTGATGATGGCCTGTGCATTTGGTGGATACGAGCTGGTGATGAAAGCCTATGAGCAGGCAGTGGAAGAAAAATATCAGTTCTTCAGCTATGGTGATGCCATGCTGATCATCGACTAACAATACCGTCTGAAAAATGAAAGCCCTGCCGAAAGCGGGGCTTTTTTATTTGCGGGGAGCGAAGATTGTGTACCCTCCTACTTCCGCCACCTGCTGAAAACCACTGTAATCAAACTTCAGGAACGGCGAAATTGAATGGCCATCGGATACGATAAAATCCACCTCTCCCGATTCCACCACTGATTTCAGCGGACCAAATCCGGTTTGCTTTTTCGCATTGAACACCTGAATGCTTACATCCCGGCACGGCGCCACCACATGGTCGGCAAGCAAGGTCGTGGTATGATCTTCCCACTGCCGGTTTATTAGTACAAGCGATGTAAAATCAGTCCGCCTTGCATGACTATGCAGCCAGGCCACAACTTCTTTCTGCAGTTCGTATTTGACCTTTAACTCTTTTTCCTGATGAAGGAATCCTCCTGTAAACCAGTGAAAAGCAGATGTGAGAAACAGCATCAACAATACGGCAGAACCCAACAGATAGTGCGTAAATGGATATTGAAAAACAGATTTGAGGGAAAGACGGTGTAGCATGATCCCCAGGAAAAGCAAACTGATAAAGGTACACTCAAGGAAATAATTGGGACCAGATCCATACTTAAGCGAAAACAACAGCTGCGGAAAAAAACTGAATACAAATCCGGCCGCCAGTACATGGAGGGCATAGTTCTTTTCAAATACAAACTCCAGACTCATCACCAGTGCCAGGCCAAATAGCACAGCCATCACAGAAAAATAACCAGAGAATGCCCCCACAAACCAGGAAATGCTGATGCCGTTATTGAGGCCACCCAGCACATTGCGGATAAAATCGCCGTTCGTCCCAAACTGAAAAAGAGAGAATACCACAGCAATCATCAGTGCAATACCCAGACCTGTAACCAGCATTTGTTTCCATTCCTTCTGAAGGAAAAGCACAACGGGAAGGATGGCGCAGAACACAAGTCCATCCTGTTTGGTAAAAAAGGCAAGGACTGAAAGCATCATGGCCAGAGGAAAAACTACTCGTTTCCGTTTGGAAGGATACTGCAACAGAACATAAATAAGGCACTGAAAAACAAAGCCTTTGAAACAATCGGGCCGTCCGGAAATGGTGAAAGCTTCCATCCAGAGAAATGCGATTGATGAAATGAAAATAGCAATGGTCTGTGGAATCCGGAAATGCCGGGTGGCCATTCGGTACAGAATAAAAACAGATGCCAGACTAAGAACGGCATTGAATGTGCGGGCCAATGAATACACCGAATGGGCATTCAGGGGGTCGATCGACAGAAGTTTCCCAAGAGTAGCCACCAGATAATACCAGGCCGGCATATATTGAATAATCGCAAAGGGGGCAGCATCCGGATTGGTGTACAAAGGCTTGCCCAACATAATCTGCTGAATTCCCCAGATCACGTTCCGTTCAAAACCACCAAGATCAGGTGCATAGCTGGAAATGAGAATCCGTTTCAGTCCCAGCTGCAAACCGATCCACAAAAACAGGACAGCGAAAAACAGGATTTTTGAAAGGCTAAGCATCCTTGATGCGGCGATCGAACCGGGTTTCATCAACATCAGCCTTTTATGACGCGGGAAATGTAATCGTTGTAATCTTTGGCCGGTATGAAGAGCTTCTGGGTACGATACATCAATACCACAAACAACAGGAGCAACGACACAAGAAAGGATTGCATAATGAGCGATGAAAAACCGGTAACCACAGTGGTAGCCCATCCGGGAGAAGCAAACTCGGTGAAGAATTTGACCAGCGCAACCGACAGAATACTGAACAAACTCATTACCACCAGACCTATGCAAAACAACATCAAGCGAACGGCCATGGTATCGGCGTGCACTGCAACAGCCGACAAGCCATGAAGAACAAGACTGGTAAAGTTCATTTTGCTTTCTCCGGCCAGGCGCCTCCCTCTTTCCAGCGGAATGCTGTTGTATGGAATCCGGGATTTGATGATGCCACCTGAAAAATGATTCCAGATTTCTGACACATGAGCCACTTTAACCGCCAGTCTTCCAGGAATATAACTGAAGTTACCAAAAGCAATCTTTTTACCCGTCAGCATCCGGAAAACGAATTTGTAGATCTGGTAGAAAAACTTGAATACAAACCCTTCGTGCCGTTTGGTACGACGGGCAAACATGATCCGGTCTTCTCTTATTCCGGCCTCTGCCAACAACTGGAGATGGGCAGGCTGGTCTTCCCCATCAGCATCCATCACAATGACTGCATGGCCAGGGAAATGGGTGGCCACAAATGAAATACCCAGCGCAATAGCCTTCTGGTGACCGACATTCCGGGTCAGATCCAGAATCAGATCCTGTTTGCCGGAACGAAGCAACGAAACTGGAGGTTCGTCAAAACCACCATCATTTACCCAACAGAAACAAAGCCGGCTGTAATAATCAGGAGTGGTGCTTTTTTCAATGCTGGCCAGCAACAAATGACAGGATTCCCAGTCGTTGAACACCGGAATCACCACAAAGGTGGATTCGTTGGAATGGGAAGTAGAAACCGTCAAATTGTCCGTAAAACTGCAAGGTTACAGCATCGGGCAAAAACTTCAAAGAAATATAGTTGACAGCCCCTTTTCCGCACTGCAATTCAGCCCCTGAAAAAAAGAGACAAAAAATTTTCAAACCCCGTGTCACCTGTCTTGTTTTGCACTCAATATGAGAAAGTCATCCATCCACATCGACGTTACGCTCGACCAGCAAAATATTCCGGAAGAAATTTCATGGCACGCTTCCGACAACCCGGGCCAGGTTGAAAAAACCAAATCCTTCGCCTTATCCTTCTGGGATTCAGAAAATTCAGCCATTATGCGGATTGACCTCTGGACAAAAGACATGCTGGTGGGTGAAATGAAGCGGTTTTTCCTACAAACACTGGGTGGGATGAACGAGACGCTTCAAAGCGCCACCAACGACAATGAATGGTACGAGGAAGTCGAAAAAACCATTCAGAAACTGGCCGAACGATTGCAGAAAGAAGAATCATCCGGCCAAAACTAAGATCGCCGATCCGGAAGCGGATCAATTATTGAGAGATTTCGTTTTGAGAAAAACCGACAACCAACAAACCACCGCCATCTGTGAATCCGGAAACCGTTACCCCTGAATTTGAAGTCCCAGAATTTTCAGCATCCGCTCAAACCTATATTGAAATATATGGTGCCCGGGAACACAATCTCAAGGACCTGACGCTGAAAATCCCCCGGGAAAAACTCACCGTCATCACCGGGATTTCAGGATCGGGGAAATCTTCTCTGGCCTTTGATACCATTTATGCGGAAGGACAGAGGCGCTATATGGAAAGCTTTTCGGCATATGCCCGTAGTTTCATGGGCGAAATGAAACGGCCGGAAGTTGAAAAGATTGACGGCCTCAGTCCGGTGATCTCAATCGAACAGAAAACCACCAGCCGGAATCCCCGCTCCACAGTTGGAACAGTAACCGAGATTTACGATTTCTTCCGCCTTCTCTATGCCCGTGCCGGAGAAGCGTTTTCGTATGTGACCGGCGAAAAAATGATCCGCCAGTCGGAAGACCAGATCATCAACACCATCCTTGAAGAATACGAAGGCCAGGCCATTATGATTCT
>DAIOVD010000036.1:25651-27658 GCA_036759185.1 Catalimonadaceae bacterium
TGGTCCTTGACCCGAACGATGCCGTCCGTCACTTCTCGAAGTTTCTGATGTGCCCCACTTCCGGAATCGCTTACGATGAGCCGGCGCCCAACAATTTCTCCTTCAACTCGCCTTACGGGGCCTGTCCGGAATGCAATGGTCTTGGCAAAATCGAACGCATTGACGAGGATTCCGTCCTTCCTGACCGCAGCCTGAGCATCAGTCGTGGTGGACTTGCGCCATTGGGCGAATATCGCGACATCTGGGTTTTCCATCAGTTATCGGCACTACTGAAACGCAACGGACACAACATCACCACACCCATCAAAGATTTGCCAGCCGAACTGCTGAATGAAATTCTTTATGGGACTGCCGAGCCACTGATGGTTTCCTCCGAAAAATACGGACGGGACTATGAAGTGAAGTACGAAGGTCTGATGAACTACATGCAGAAGTACTTCGAGTCGGGATCCGACAAAGTACAGGACTGGGTGGGCGAATACACGAAAACAACGGTTTGTACGGAGTGTAATGGACTGAGGCTGAAAAAGGAATCGCTTCATTTTAAGATTGCGGACAAGAACATTGCCGAGCTCACAATGGTCGACATCAGTGAACTGAACCTTTGGCTGGAAGACATTGAGAGCCGGATTACAGAGAGACAACAGATCATCGGAAAAGAAGTGCTGAAAGAAATCAGGAGACGAATCGGTTTTCTGGTGGAAATTGGTCTGGAATACCTCAACCTGAACCGGAGCATGCAAAGTCTTTCGGGTGGAGAGGCACAACGAATCCGTCTGGCGACTCAGATCGGTTCTCAGCTGGTCGGAGTTTTGTATATCCTGGATGAACCCTCTATCGGACTTCACCAGCGTGACAACCGCAAGCTAATTGCGGCGTTGCAGAACTTGCGGGACATTGGCAATACCGTACTGGTTGTGGAACACGACAAAGACCTGATGCTGGCGGCTGATCACCTCATCGACATAGGGCCGGGAGCCGGAAGACTGGGTGGCCACATTGTAGCGGCCGGTACGCCGGAAGAAGTGTTGCAGGTGAATTCGGAGACATCCGACTACCTGTCCGGTAAAAAAGTAATTTATGTTCCGGACGAACGCCGGCCGGGAAATGGTAAATCTTTCAAAATCAAAGGAGCAACCGGACACAACCTGAAGAATGTGGATCTGGAACTGCCATTGGGCAAAATGATCTGCATCACAGGTGTTTCCGGTTCAGGAAAATCCTCATTGATACATGAAACCCTCTACCCTATTCTGAATCAGTATTTCTTCCGGGCCAAAAAAGAACCGCTGGCCTATATAAGCCACGAAGGACTGGAGCATCTGGATAAAGTGATTGAAGTGGATCAGTCGCCGATTGGCCGCACTCCACGCTCGAATCCTGCTACATACACAGGTGTATTTTCTGATATCCGGACACTGTTCACGCAACTGAACGAGTCCAAAATCCGGGGCTACAAACCAGGCCGCTTCTCTTTCAACGTGAAAGGCGGACGGTGCGAAGATTGCGAAGGTGGTGGGCTGAAAGTGATCGAAATGGAGTTTCTTCCCGATGTTTCCGTCATCTGCGAAACCTGCAAGGGCAAGCGTTACAATCGTGAGACACTCGAAGTGCGCTTCAAAGGAAAATCCATCGCCGATGTGCTGGATATGACCGTGAGTCAGGCGGTTGAGTTTTTCGAAAACCAACCTTCGATCCTCCGGAAAATCAAGACGCTGAACGATGTGGGCTTAGGTTATGTATCACTCGGTCAACATGCCACGACCCTTTCCGGTGGTGAGGCGCAACGGGTAAAACTGGCCACTGAATTGTCGAAAAAAGACACAGGCAAAACCCTATATATTCTGGATGAACCGACTACCGGTCTCCACTTTTCCGATATCAAACACCTGTTGGATGTGCTCAACAAACTGGTGAACAAGGGAAATACCGTCCTCATCATCGAACACAATCTGGATGTGATCAAAGTATCCGACCACATTGTGGATATGGGATTGGAAGGCGGAC
>DAIOVD010000037.1:0-3610 GCA_036759185.1 Catalimonadaceae bacterium
GTCCTCATTTTCCAGAAAGGGAAAAAGGAACCCATCCACGTGACCCGCCGCAAAATCGACCAGATTCTCTTTGAACCATAACCCAATGACACTGTCCGTTTTAACGACTGACTAAAGCTCATGGTTCAATTCACCCTCGCCTGGATACTGATTGTGTTCGTGTTGCTCTGGTTCGGCAACCGGATGATTTCCCGTATTCTCAACCAGATTCTGACCTGGAAACAATACGGCAACATTCGTTTTTTTACACAGTTGCTTGTTGGAATACTCTATTCCCTTTTGATTGCCAACGGAACCTATGCGGCTCTGAAATTGCTTCTGACCGTTGATCCGCCAACGGTTTCTCAACTGGTGGTGATGAATGTGTACGGCAGCATCATTTTCATCCCGGCTTATTCCGTGTACTTCAGTTTGCACTTTCTCCGCAACTGGCGAAAGTCCGAAGTGGAATCAGCCCGACACCAGAAAGAAAGCATGCGTTCCCGGCTGGAAACGTTGAAGAGTCATCTCGATCCGCACTTCCTGTTCAACAACCTCAATATTCTGTCGTCGCTCATCCAGACCGACAAAGAAAAATCGCAGGAATTTCTCCACACGTTTGCCGAAGTGTACCGGATGTTACTGAAAACCAAGTCCGAAGACCTCATTCCTTTATCTGAAGAAATCCGGTTCATCACTTCTTACTGCTATCTTCTCGAAGCTCGTTTTGGTGATTGTCTGTCGTTTCAGATTGATGTTCCCGAAAATATTCAAAGTCGTCTCATTCCGCCATTGACACTTCAGATGCTGTTGGAGAATGCCATCAAGCACAACCAGATCACCGAAAAGAAACCACTGACGGTATCGATCACCGCTTCCGGCGATGTCATTTCGGTTGCCAACTCGCTCAACCCGAAACCGCAGCCGACAGACAAAACCGAAGGCAGCGGACTCAACAACATCCGCCGCCGGTTTGACTATTTCAGCGACCAGCCCATCCGCATCGAATCGGATGAAACGACTTTCCGTGTTCACCTTCCACTCCTCTGACGAACTTCCGCATGAAAATCCTGATCCTCGAAGACGAACTGCCTGCCTCAGCCCAACTGCGGTCGACGCTCCTGCAAATCGATCCCGTCTTTCAGATCGTGGCTTCTCTTCGGTCGGTAGAGGCGGCTTTGGAATGGCTCCAGTCCAACACGGAACCCGACCTGATTCTGTCCGACATCCAGTTGCTCGACGGAATCTCATTCGATGTTTTCAGTGCCCATCCCATTTCCTGTCCCGTCATTTTCACAACAGCGTACGATCAGTTCGCCATTCGGGCTTTCGAAGTGAACAGCATCGATTATCTTCTCAAGCCCATCCGCAAGGAAAAACTGGAAGCAAGTCTGGTGAAATTCCGAAACCGGACACCGGCGACTCCGACCTCTTCTCCCCTGCCGATCGACGATCTGGTCCGGATGCTGAAAGGTGAAAAAGTGGAATTCAAGTCACGGTTTATGGTGCGGATGGGACAACGGATTCTCGCCATTCCGGTGGAGACCATTGCTTATTTCTTCAGCGAAAGCAAGCTCAGTTTCATTGTGACGGAAGACCAGAAAAAATACCCGGTCGATTATCCTTTGAACGAAGTCGAATTGCTCCTGGATCCGAAGCATTTTTTCAGGATCAACCGTCAGCTTATTGTGCGGTTCACTGCCATTTCGGAAATGCACCCCTATTTCAAAGGACGGATCAAAATTGTGCTCAGGCCCGACTTCGGACAGGAAATCATCGTCAGTTCCGAACGCAGCCCTGACTTTAAAAAGTGGCTGGAGCAGTGATGTTTAATAGTGATTTTATCTTCAGGAAATAGATGTGAATACTACTTTTGAAGTGGAATTCGTGTCATGCTAAATCAAAATTGAAATGGAAAAGTTACCAAACATCCACCCCGGAGAGATTCTAAAACTGGAATTCATGGAGCCTTTAGGCATCACTGCCTATCGTTTGGCTAAAGATACGTTCATTCCACAAACCCGGCTTAGTGAAATATTGAAATGCAACCGCCGTATCACTGCGGATACCGCAATTCGACTTTCCAGGTATTTTGGGACAACCCCTAAATTCTGGCTGGGACTTCAGGATGATTTTGATCTGGAAGAAGAGAGAAATTCCAAAAACGATATTTTTGAGAATATCCTTCCTCTGGATAACCACGCAGCCTGAAAATCATCGTCAGTTCCGAACGCAGCCCGGATTTTAAAAAGTGGCTGGAGCAGTAAAGGATAAAACCTTGTGTCGGTTCGGTCGGACTATTTCCCGATTCAGGTAGTTTTCTGTCCGGTTGGTCCGGAATCCATTTTAAAGGACAGAGCCGTCTTTCACTTTTGGGTCATACAAACGCACCTGCTATGACACAACCGGCAAAACTCCTCTCGATCATCTCTCTTGTCTTTGCACCTTTCTCTGCAATTCTGGCACAGGACGAAGGTTTTATCTACGGCACCATCACCACATACGACAACGAAGTGTACGAAGGGCCCATCCGCTGGGGCAAAGAAGAAGTGTACTGGATCGATGTATTCAATGCGAGTAAGGAAGAAAACCCGAATCTTCGGTACCTATCCGAAGACCAGAAAAACGATCTTCAGCACAGTTCAAACCCATTTGTCATTTACAGTTCCTGTGGAGACAAAAAAACTGAATGGTTTGGTGGCAAAAACCGAAGCTTTGGTTTTAACAGCTGCACACACCAGTTCAGCTGCCGGTTTGGAGATATTAAGAAAATTCGTCCCAAACGCGGAAGCGATGTCGAAATCGAAATGCAAAGTGGCATAAAATTCGACCTGTCTGGCTCAGGATACAACGATGTGAACACCAAAGTGTCGGTGATTGACAAAGAAATCGGCCAGATCGATGTGAACTGGGACCGCATCGCCCGGGTGGAATTCAAAAAGACACCTTCGAAACTTGCCAACACTTTTGGTCAGCCCGTATTTGTGACGGTGACCACATTCGACGGATCCTTCACCGGATCACTTCAGTGGGATCATGAAGAAAGACTCACGACCGATAAAATCGACGGTGACACCGATGACGGACGTGTTTCAATTGAGCTGGGAAAAATCAAATCGATCGAACGGGTGCAGAACAGAAGCAAAATCACAACTGAATCAGGAAGGGTTTTGGAACTGAGCGGCACCAACGATGTCAACTCCGAAAACCGGGGCATTCTCATTACCCAGGCCAACGGCACGATGGTGGACATTCCCTGGCGTGAATTCCGGAAACTGACTGTCGAAAAAGGCAAATCGGGAATCCTGAAGGAATACGACGATTTCAAAAATCAGAAAGACATTCAGGCGAAAGTAAAGTCAACAAAGAGCAAAACCACCAGTGGCAAAACCGTGATCGATCTGGACGAAGAATACGGTTTTGAAATGATTCAGGGAAGAGACGGCGAACTGGAATACAGCATCCCGGTGGCCAGCATCAAAAAGATGAGTCCAAAAGGTAGTAGCTCCACTGAAATCGAACTGAAATCGGGTGAGAAACTGAATCTCAAGGACAGCCAGGACCTGGGCAAAATGAACCAGGGAGTACTCATCTTCACTTCCACCGACAAACCGGAATACCTTCCCTGGAA
>DAIOVD010000037.1:3710-27637 GCA_036759185.1 Catalimonadaceae bacterium
CCACCCATTCCTTTTATGCCGGCCCTCCCCCATCCATTCCGTTTTTTTCACCCACCGGCAAATTTTAATCTCCAGACAAACAGTCTTCTCTATTTTGCGACCTGATATTACACCTGTTTTCAATGAAGAAAATTTCTGCACTGGTCGCGACCGCACTGCTGTCGTATTCAACCCAGGCCCAGCCGCTGTGGCTCCGGTACCCATCCATTTCACCGGATGGAAGTCAGATTGCGTTTGTGTACAAAGGCGATTTGTATAAAGTATCGGCCAATGGAGGCGAGGCCATTCCACTCACCATTCATGAAGCACACGAAACCATGCCTGTCTGGAGTCCGGACGGCAAGTTGATTGCATTTGCTTCTGATCGCTATGGCAACCATGATGTATTTGTGATTCCGTCCGCAGGAGGAGAAGCCCGCCGCATAACGCAGGCTTCGAGCTGGGACCTGCCAACAGGTTTCAGCCCCGACAGCAAGAACGTCCTTTTCCAGTCAGGTCGCCAGGATCCGCACACCTCTGTGCAGTTCCCGATCAAAATGCTGGGCGAAATCTATTCGGTGCCGGTTGAAGGCGGAAATCCAAAGCAAATCATTGCTGCTTCCGGCGAACTGGCGCAATACTCACCGTCCGGAAACACGATTGCCTACCAGGACAACAAAGGCTACGAAGATTACTACCGCAAGCACCAGACGTCCAGCATCGCACGTGACATCTGGACATTCGATGTAGCAAAAAAGAAGTACACGAAAATCACCTCGTTTAAAGGCGAAGACCGCAACCCGGTTTTTGGTTCTGAGAAAGATCTGTATTACCTCTCCGAGCAACCCAACTCATTCAACATCTACAAACTGAATCTCGACAATCCGTCACAATCGAAAGCCATCACCAGCCTTCCTGACCATCCCGTCCGTAATTTGTCGGCATCCAAAGGCAATGTATTGTGTTTCAGTTACGATGGGGAAATCTACACGGTTACTGAAGGTGGCCAACCGAAGAAAGTTTCCATCCGCATTTCCACTGATCCTCGTTCCAATGCCTATAAAAACGTGGCCATTCAGGGAGGGGTGAACGAAATGGCGCTAAGCTCCAACGGTAAAGAAATTGCGTTCATCGTTCGCGGTGAGGTATTTGTGAGCTCTGTAGAAGGTGGCATCACCAAACGTATCACCAACACACCACAGCAGGAACGCTCTGTTTCCTTTTCTCCGGATGGAAAAGCCATCATGTATTCTGCAGAACGAAACGGCAGCTGGGACATTTTCCAGACCACCATCGTTCGCAAAGAGGAGCCGTATTTTTATCTCTCCACTTTATTAAAAGAAGAAGCCCTGGTTGCCACAACAGCCGATGAATTTCAATCTGCTTACTCACCAGACGGCAAGGAAATCGCCTACTACGAAGAGCGTACCACTCTGAAAGTGCTCAATCTGGCATCCAAAGCATCCCGCACCATTCTTCCTGCCGGAACCAACTACTCGTATTCAGATGGAGACCAGTGGTTCGACTGGAGTCCCGACAGCAAATGGCTGGCTTTCAACTTTCTTCAGCCCAATCACTGGATGGACGAAATCGCCGTGGCATCAGCCGATGGAAAAGGAACCATCCGCAACATCACTCAGAACGGATACGACGAATACATGCCGAAATGGGTAGCCGGAGGAAAAATGATCCTGTATCAATCATGGAGAGACGGTATGAAAAGTCATGGCAGTTGGGGATCAGAAAACGATGTGTATGCCATTTTCACTACGCAGGAAGGATATGATCGTTTCCACCTGAGCAAAACCGAATACGCACTGGCCAAGGAAAAAGAAGAGAAAGACAAGAAAGAAAAAGACGAGGCAGAAGCCAAGGCAAAAGAGGGTAAAAAGAAAAAGCAAACACCGGCGGAAATTGCCAAAGCAAAGGCCGACAGCATAGAGAAAGCCGCCATCAAAATTGAATTCGATGGTATTTCAGACCGTAAAGAAAGACTCACGCTGCATTCCTCCTATCTAAGCGATGCCGTCCTGAGTGCCGATGGTGAGAAACTTTACTACCTCTGCCGTTTTGAGAAAGGATTCAATTTGTGGGTGACCAATCTGCGTGAAAAAAGCACCAAAATTCTGGTTCCACTCGATGCACATGGTGCGGGAGGATTGGTGTTCGATAAAGAAGGGAAAAACCTGTTTGTATGGGCGGATGGCCGTATCATGAAAATCGAAGCCGAAAGTGGAAAGCCGGAACCCATACTGCTGGGAGGTGAAATGCAACTCAACTCCGCGGCCGAGCGTGCCTATATGTTTGACCATGCCTGGAGACAGGTGGTGAAGAAATTCTACCGGGTCGATCTGCAGGGAGTTCGCTGGGATTTCTACCGCAAAGCCTATGAGAAGTTCCTTCCGTATATCAGCAACAACTACGACTTCGAAGAAATGCTCAGCGAATTGCTGGGAGAACTCAATGCCTCACATACAGGCGCAGGCTACCGGGCATTCAAAGCCGACGGCGACCGCTCCCCTTCTTTGGGACTTTTGTTTGATCTTAGTTATGACGGACCCGGACTCAAGATTGCCGAAGTACTCAAAAAAGGACCATGCGACAAGGCGGGAATGGGTATGAAAGCCGGAATGATTCTGGAGAAAATTGATGGACAGTCAATTCCGACAAATGAAGAATGGGTGATGCTGATCCGCAATAAAACCGGACAGAACACTCTTCTGACACTAAAAGACGAAAAAGGAGCCTCCAAAGAAGTAGTAATGAAACCGGTCAATGGTTGGGAAGAAGGAGAGCTTATGTACAAAAGATGGTGTGATGCCCGTCGTGATGAGGTAGAGAAACTGAGTGGTGGCCGTCTGGGTTATGTACATGTTAGGGGAATGGATGATGCCAGTTTCCGTGTTGTATACGAAGAAGCGTTGGGTAAAAATGCCAATAAAGAAGCCCTCATTGTGGACACCCGTTTCAACGGCGGTGGTTGGTTGCATGATGATCTCGCCACTTTCCTGAGCGGCAAGAAATATGTGGACCTTCAACCACGCGGACAGAAAATCGGATTCGATCCGCAACGCAAATGGACCAAACCAAGTTGCGTGCTGGTGGGTGAAAGCAACTATTCGGATGCGCACTTCTTCCCGTTTGTGTACAAAGAACTGGGCATCGGAAAGCTGATTGGTATGCCGGTACCGGGAACTGCCACCGCCGTATGGTGGGAACCACAGATCGACCAGTCGGTGTACTTTGGTATCCCGCAGGTTGGAATCGTGGACAAAACGGGCAACTATCTGGAGAACACGCAGCTGGAAGTCGATGTTCAACAGGCCCAGGATCCGGAAGTACTCATCTCCGGACGGGACCAGCAGATCGAGAAAGCAGTAGAAGTAATGCTGAAAGATCTGGGACCGAAGAAGTAAATCAACCTTAAGAGAATAAACAAAAAGCGCCTGGAGGATATCCGGGCGCTTTTTGTTTGTGGTGAAACTGGAAACACATCTGTCCAGGAAATATTTTGAATTGATTTGTCCGTAACAATTTTGTCCGTAAAATTTTAAGGACAAAAATATCACGGACACTTTTTAATTTGATTTTTTAAGGACAAAAAATCTGTTCTATCTCCCCCTCACAATCATCACTCCTCATGAATCGCCTGTAGCTTGATATTTTATGGAAATTGAGATGAACGTTTTGGACATTCTGGACGAAGACAAAACCAATCAATTAAAAGGATTTTCAAATCTTCCCTCCTGACCCCACACTGCATCTGAATATTGGTCGGGATTCTATAAATCGAATCAGAACATACCAACCACAAAACAAGTCTGGCTTAAATCCCATCGAAGGATCAAATCTTTTGTCGGACACACGCCCCTGTATTTATCAACTGCAACCATTCAATCTCGTTCACCGGACATCCAATGGGGTGGGCTCCCTTCCGGGTAAGGGCCGGCAAAGCTGTTGGTCTGGGATCTTCTTTTTGGAATCCCAGGTCAGGCACCATCTGCACAGCAGCAATGCCAAGGGAAAACCGGCTATTCCGGATTCATTTATATGCTCATTGAGCTGCTCTTCATTCATCTTGATCTGACTTCCTCCTAAACCTTCAGAATCACAAAAGTAGATTTGAAAACCACCTGGTAGTTTTGGCTTCCTTCTCTCAAAGCGGGATCCAACATCGAAAATCCAATCGGGACTTATTAAGCAGTTAACCATTGCATTTCGAATAAACATGAAATGATGCACTAATGGCAATGCACAGTGTGAAGGTCTTAGTGTCAGTGTTTTATTATTTGAATCAACACAGGCTTGCGGCCGGATCTCTACTGTGGATGATGGATTATTTGAATCCTGATAAAATAAAACAGCCCTCAGGAATACCTGAAGGCTGTCGGATCAAAAGTAAATTAGGTTTTATCGTCTCTGCCTGAATTCAGACAGATTGTATGATTTGGTTTAATGCTATGATGGATAAGAGGAGCGCTGAAACTGCGCCCCACTTATCCTCATTCTTATCGAACAACCAGTTTCTGAGAAACAGATTTGGTTGCGGTGATCACTTTCACAGAATACATTCCGGAAGCAAGATTGATATCAAGATTTTTGAGGTTGTCGCCATCCACCAGATTCAGATCTGTTGTCATCACTACTTTACCTAAAACATCAGTAATCAATACTTTGGCAGCACCCTGAACGAATCCAGAAACAGACAATGTTACCTTTCCTTTGCTGGTTGGGTTTGGAGCGATGTTCATTTCAACTCCATTAAACATTGCTTTTGTTCCAGTAACTGCATCCGGAGATACAATCAGTTCGAAGCGACTTTCAACCGAAGCATTGGCTCCTGTTACATCAAATGAATAGTTTGGATTGAACGTCACATTCTGAAGGGTTCCAAGCAAATTATCCTTGATGTACACATTGGTACCTGCAGGGAATGCATCCAGACCAGAAATTGCAAACTGATACGATCCAAAAGTACCTTTGAAACGAGTGTTCATTGGAATGGATTTGGTTTCAGTGAGTGCACCCATTGTATTGAGAATCATGTCCTCGTTATCAACCGGCATACTGAATGAGAAACGGTTTCCTTCAAAGTTTGGAATATCCATCATGGCATCTTTACCATCCGTTCCATTTTCAGTAAACCGAACTTCGCCCATGTAAGAATAACCATCTACAGATCCAACCTTGGTCAGGTTCAATTTCAATGCATTCGGCACTGCAGTAGCTGTCCGAAGGAAAGTTGATGATCCAGATACCTTAGCGTTTTCGTTCACAGAAAGAGTAGCAGTGTATGCGCCTGCCGTGGCAAGTTTTACAAAGAATCCCTGGCTGCTTGGAATCACATTTGGATTTGCCGGAGCAGGTCCTGCACCAACATAAGATCCACCACCTGTGTACACACCATAACCACTACCGGCAGAATTCCAGCGATAAAATGCATTCAGCATAGTTCCTGGTTTTGTCCAGGCACCACCGGTTGCATCCCAGTCAATGGCAGAAGGATAAGGATTTGACAAGAAATTCCATCCTCTGAAAGACTCATCGCACGATACAGTTGCAGGTGAAATGTTGATCTGGCAATTGGCAGGTTCAGTACGATTCAATGTTGGGAACAGAAAAGCTCCGCTGTTGATGGTACCTACATTGTCAATTACACGGGTAGGAGTCTGATTGGCAACCAACCAAACACGATATCCCTGACCAAGCGTCAGTGCATCACCAGCTACAGGAACTCTCCAACCTCTTTTCTGAACAGTGTCAGAAGTCACATTGTGGAAAGCATCATCATATGTAAATACAGTTGAATGCTGGATACCAAGTGGAGTCACACCTTGTGTGCCACCCAGACTTGTTCCGGCAATCATGTACATATTATCTGTCCACTGAGAAAAATTGTTGGACTGAATCGGAGATCCAAGGAAGAACCAGCCATCGCCAGTTCCAGGAAGATACCGTTGCATGGTCACATCTCCGGTTACGGAAGCACCTGCAGGAATAGCAGCAATTGAACCTGTTCCGGTTGCATCAGAAACCAAAATCAGTTTTCCTGAACCACCAACCACAACATTTGAAGTTGCATTTGCAAGAGTCAAAGCACCTTTTACACGGAGGGTACCATTGATGGTTACGCTTCCGGAAGCAGCAGGCTTGTTAACTGTTACATTCGATACCGTGTGGGTACCTGCAATTGATTGAGCTGTTGTACCGCTGAAAGCAAAAGTTCCTGTTCCAGTTACCGGACCACCACTCAGATCTCCACAAATTGAATAAGTGGCACCTGAATTGATTGTCAGAGTTGCACCAGAGACAATGTTTACATTACCTCCATTGTAACTTCCACTGGCCAATACCGGAGCAAATGGAGTGTTCTTGTTGATTTGAACATCCTGAGAACAATCCATTGGTGGGAATCCAAGAGACCAGTTGCTGCCTTTTGTAAAGTCGGTTGAAGTGGTTCCTGACCAAACGTTGGTTGGAAATTCTCCAAAACGCATGTTGTCGATATAGGTAACCTGAGCTGTACCTGGTACCTGGTTAAAGCCTGGGAAAACAACCAGTCTGTTGTAGGTATCGGTGATGTTGGCACTTGCACTGTAATCAAATTCCAATACCTGCCATCCAACACGGGTGGTTGTAACCAGTTTCTCAATTGGTCCCTGAAGACCTTCCAGTTTCAATAGTACAGGGAAACCAGCAGGTTCAGTGCAATAAAAACGCATGCTGATGATGGTATTACCCAGAGCAAACGGAATTGGATTCAACATGGCCGAATTACCAAGTGTTGTACCGGCACAACCAGCTCCCCCAGAAGGCTTTGACAAACGCATAACTGTGTTTGATGCATCCAACGGATCGGTTGCAAGAGCAGATGTCAATCCGCAGAAATCTCCGGAATTGTACTGGACAATTGCGAAATCATCCCAGATTATTGGAAGATTGATTGGCTTTTTTGCAAATGTGAATCCGGTTTTGCTGCCAGTACCAAATCCGTTTGTAACGGTTACGGCACCTGATGTTCCTGCACCAACTACGGCTGTAATTACAGACGAGCTGACAACTGTGAAAGATGCAGCATCTGTTCCACCGAACTTAACTGCTGACGCACCTGTGAAATTACTACCAGTAAGGGTAATAATGCCACCAGCATATGAACTGGTCGGTCCGAAAGTAGAAATGGTTGGAGCTCCAAGCGGTGCAATCCAGTCGAAACCAGCTAAAGTCCCCGAACCAATTGTAGTTACTACCACATTTCCTGAAAAACCTGCTCCAACTACAGCCGTAATGGTGTTATCATCAACAACTGTGAAAGAAGTTGCGGCTACACCTCCAAAGCTAACTGCGGTTGCTCCAGTAAAATTGTTACCATTGATGGTTACAGTTGTACCGGTAGCTGCACTGGTTGGAGTAAAAGATGAAATCTGTGGACCTGGAACAAAACGAATATCATCAATATAAAATGTGTTTGCACCTGCTGTGCCAACATTTCCAAAATTGCAGAAAACAGACATTTTATCATACGTAACACCTGAGTAGTTCAGAGGATTACCGCCAGTCTGTGCACCAAAGTCGAACACGAGAGTTTCCCATGCATTCTGAACAGTCGTAACAGCTGTTTTCTCGGTATTCTGAGCAGGAGCTGTTCCTTGTTCAACTTTCAGCATGATCACAGTTCCAATCGGACGGGTTGAATAAACCTTCGCAGTTACGAAACGATTGCTTGGAGTAAACGGAATACCAGTTGGGAAACCACCATTGTTTACACCGGCTTTACCAAGTGTTGTACCAGCCCAGGTTTGAGCACCATTGCCTTTAACAACTTTCAAAACAGGGTTTGAACCATTGGTTGGATCAACATCCTGAGACGAAGTGATATTGGCAACACCAAAATCTGAACCACCAAAATCGGTTGTTGTATAATCAATTGTAATGGGAGAATTCCAATCCAATGGAAGAGAAATAGGAGCTTTCGGGATATAAGAGAAACCAGCAAGTGCACCAATTCCATCCGGATTGGTCACCTGAACAGATCCTGAAGCACCACTTCCCAGAGTCGCTGTGATCGTATTGTCATCAACAATGGTATATGAAGCAGCAGCAGTTCCACCAAATGAAACAGACGTTGCTGTTAAAAAGTTGGTACCTGTAATGGTCACTACACCTGTTTCCCCGGCACTGGTTGGAGTGAAAGAGGAAACGGTAGCACCAGTTGATGCAGCGATGAATGTAAAGCCAGCCAATGTTCCAACCCCACCACCTGGACGAGTTACTTCAACTGAACCCGAAGCACCAAGGCCTACAACAGCCGTGATAGTCGTACTGTTTACAACCGTAAAGGAAGTAGCAGGTACTCCACCAAAACTAACAGCAGTAGCTGCAGTGAAATTGGTTCCGGTAATGGTAACCGTTGCACCAGTTGAAGCAGAAGTTGGAGCGAACGAAGAAATCGTTGGTGAAGGGAAGAACGCCACATCATCCAGATAAAAAATAGAAGCTGCATTTCCAGCTGCGCCAAAATCTACGAAGAAGGAAATTTTCTCATATGTATTGGATGTATTAACACCTGACATATTCCAATACAAAGTTGACCAACCATTTTGAACAGTAGCGAAGGCATCTGTTTCAAATGCAATTGCTCCATTCGCTGTATTTTCAACTTTACAACGAATTGGAATACTACCAGCATACGGAGAATAAACCCGGGCAGTAATAACCTTGTCGGTTGCTGTAAACGGAATTGGAGCTGTTAAACCTCCGTTGTTTACTTTTGGAGCAAAGTCTTTCCCTAATGTTGATCCGGCCCATGACTGAGCTCCCGGAGGCTTTGTAATTCGAAGTACTCCATTTGCACCGTTGAGTGGATCAGTGGCAATTGCAGAGATGCTACCACCAAAATCAGTTGTTGTATAATCTACACCAGCATTTCCAAAATCAATTGGAAGAGAGATTGGAGCATTAAACGTGAAACCAACTCTTGTGCCTGTTCCCCCTGGATTGGTTACGGCAACCACACCTGAAGTTCCGGCACCTACAACCGCAGTTATTGTGGTTGGATTAACAACAGTAAATGAACCAGCAGCAGTTCCTCCAAATGTAACAGCCGAAACATCAATAAAATTGGTCCCGGTAATTGTGACAGTTGCAAAACCACCCGCATCTGCAGGTGTAAACGATGCTACAGTTGGAGCAGGAGGAATGTAAGTGAAACCTGCCAGTGACCCAACACCATCCGGATTGGTTACGGCTACAGAACCAGAAGCACCAAGATCAACAACAGCAGTAATCGTGGTAGAGTTCACCACTGAAAAAGATGTCGCAGCATCACCACCAAAGTTGACGGCTGATGCAGTTGTAAAGTTCGTACCCGTAATGGTTACGGTTGCACCGGAAGCAGCACTGGTCGGTGTAAAAGAAATAACGGTTGGAGCCGTTAAAGGAGCGATAAACGTAAAACCTGCGAGTTCTTCAAATGAAACCGGAGTTGTCACACGAACAACGCCAGAAGCACCCACACCAACAACTGCGGTTATGGTATTATCATTAACTACTGTAAAGCTGGTTGCAGGCGAACCTCCAAAACTAACCGCAGTTGCACCAGTAAAATTGTTACCTGAAATGGTTACTGTGTTTCCGGATGTTTCGGATGTTGGTGCAAATGATGAAATGACCGGTGGCAATCCAAACGCTACGTTGTCGATATAATAATCATCGGTATTGCTTCCACCATTTCCAAAGTCCGGAAAAAATGAAATTTTACCATATATATCAGCATAGTTGATCGGCTGATCTCCTGTACTAAAGTCAAACACCATATTTTCCCATTGTCCGGCAGCAACTGTTGTATTCACACGCTTCTCAACGAAAATTCCGTTGTTCGTGTAATTTTCAATCTTGGCCATCATCTGAGTTCCGGATGGTTTGGTAGAACGAACCCGGATTGTCATAAAATGGTCTGTTGCCGTCATTGGGATGGCTGTTGGAAATCCACCATTGTTAACAGCGCCATTTCCCAAAGTTGTTCCCGCCCATGTCTGAGAACCAACTGGTTTGTTGATCTTCAATACCGTATTCGTGGCATCTGTAGGATCTACAACAGTTGGTGTAGAGTTGGTATTTCCCCCAAAAGAGGATGTAGTGTAGTCCACTCCCCCTTGATCCCACGTTATGGGCAAGGAAATGGGCTGCGAAAACACCGCCGCTGATATGAGGAACAGGGCAAGTGATAGAAGTTTTTTCATACGATTAAATTGGTTTTAAAATTTATTTTGGTTTTGACTGGAGCATGGCTATGCTTTTTATCAATGCGGAGAGGACTTTTGTATTAGTCTACTAATCAAAAAGTCTGTAAAAATTTTCCAGAACTTACACGGACAGCTGTGGCGCCTATTTCAGAGTCTGCTACCAAAAAAGCAAAGACTTCTGGTCTGGTAAATCAGGAAAACGGGGTTGATGAAACATCCCCGACACAAGAATTTACCCGGCCAGTTTTTGCCCTGTTGATTAGGAATGAAAGCAAAATGATCAGGGTACTTCTACCCATTGCTTCAACTATAAGTAAAAAATGCAGGTCCCGGACTTATTTTCGGAAAGGTGTGTTTCGGGGCTGAAGATATTCTATCACACTCAGCTGGCCCCCGTTCCTGCCTGCCAGAATGCAGCTCCGACCACCAATTCTGATTGGATATGTGCACTTCACATCTCCTGGAAGAAAATAACCACTTTCATTGAGCGCCATGCTCTGATAATAACCATCCTTTCTCCCCTGAAGAACGAGGCCCACTCCAGCATCATTTCTACCCGTTTCTACTTCGGTGGAATAGTCATTCCCTGCAACCAGAAGATCTGGAATTGAATCGTTGTTCACATCCGAGACCACAACTGCATTGACAGGGAAAAACTGCGCCTCAGGCGGCAAATCAATCCTCGTGAAGCTTCCATTTCCATCGTTTTTGAAGACAGAACTTACCATGTGAGTCGCTTCAAACCGATTCGCAGCGGCCAATTGTTCTGTTGAAAAAATATCCGTAATGGTCGCATTGGCATAGGATTGATACCTAAGGAACTTCTTGCGCAAATAGGGCATCTGATCCAGCACATTATCACGCAATGCAATAGGAAAACTCTTGTCCCTGTTGTACACACTGATCATGCAATCTGTACTTCCATTTTTATCAAAATCACTCACAACCATCGTCACCGGATAGTCCTTATTACCCCTATATCTTGTGTTAAGTCCGAGATTCCCGCCCACAATATCCAGATCGCCGTCTCTATCCAGATCGGAACAAACAACTGTATTCCACCACCCGCTTGAATTCTCAATCACCAAAGGCTTCGAAGAAAAGGCTCCCTTTTGATTCAGGTAAATCGAAATTGGCATCCACTCCCCTCCCAGAACCAGATCGGGCCAGGTATCGCCATTGACATCGGCAAAAACTGCACTGGTAATCATTCCTGCTTTCGACAGGACAGAATCCGCCATATTTATCAGGGAATCCCCTTCGATCTGCAACATGAAACTCTCCGGCACAATCCCATAATGGCCAGGCATTACCCTTCCGGCTACAAAAATTTCTGGTTTGCCGTCCTTATTTATATCCCCAACTGCAATACTTCCGGCACTGGTCAGGAATTTTCTTCCTGAAGACACAACCGAGAAATTACCTGCACCGTCGTTTTTGTACAGACGTACAGGATACCTATTCATTTGCTTCGGATAATCATTTCCTCCACATGCAACTATGAGGTCATTATCTCCATCGTGATCAAAATCAACAATCGCCACAGCACCATCTTCAAAAGACTTGTCTGCGTCAAAAGCCGGCTGCTTCCTGGTTGAAAATCCGGAATCACTCGTCTGGAAATAAACAGAAGCCGCAATATCTTTTGCTCCCCCGACAAAGAAATCATCTCTTTGATCTCCGTTTAAATCCCCGACCGCGAGGCAGGGCCCAAGTTGGGAAAATCTGTGAGGCAGAAGTGGTTCCAGTTTAAAATCGATGTAGTCGTTCTCCTTATAGGTATGATTCAGTCCGGTCTTTGAAGTGATGTCAGAAAACAATGGATTTGTGTTCTTACTTGTATTCGGCACTTGAACTGCCTCAGAGTGCTTCGCCATCCATTTTCTCCCTGACTCAGCATTTTCAAATATTTGAGAGGCACCATCCGGCCAGGTGATTCGTACTTTTGCCGTTTCAAATTTCCCGATCCCAATGATCTGACCAGCATCATGACTGGAAAGATACCCTTTCATTGGATTCACAACCAGCGTCGTCTTTACACCATCTGATGTTTCAGTTTCAATTTTTGCCCCTATCCCATTCGTGTTTTTGGGAGGACCTTCAAGAACGATCTGCAATGAATTCCCAAGCTTCTTTTCAATGGTGTTGTTTTTGTAGACAAAGGCAAAATCATTGGAATTATTCACCACCATTTCCAGGTCCCCATCGCCATCCAGGTCTCCATAGGCAGCTCCAAAACTCCAGGCAAAATGCTCAAGACCGGATTCGCCGCTTTCTTTCCTGAAATTAAATCCACCATAATTTTTAAAATATGCCTTCTGAACCCGAACGGTCGGAATAATGGATAGCAGTTTCAGAATATCATTCGCATTCTTCAAACGGATCATCACTTTCCGGATCGAATCGGTTTTATATCGAACATAGTCCAGATCATGAATATCCCGCGGCATGCCGTTGGCGATGTAAACATCTTTCAGCCTGTCATTATCAAAATCCTGAATCAGAACAGCCCAGCTCCAGTCGCTGAACGCCATTCCGGTATAGTAACCGATATCGGAATAGGTTCCGTTGCCATTATTCAGCTGCACAACATTTTTCAGATATTGATATCCAAATCCATATTTCACCTGCTTATCAAACTGATCATAGCTGCTGGGCTTTTGCAACTGTTTTCTGCGCCGGTTATCCGTTGGCAACATATCGGTCACAATGAGATCACTGAATCCATCATTGTTGATATCGGCATAATCAGTTCCCATACTGAAGTAGGCCCCATGCCGGAAAAATTGATCATACTCATTCACAAAGTGGTTGTTGCCTTTATTGATGAACAGAAAATCCGGCTCCAGAAAATCATTTGCCTGGTAAATGTCTGTCAACCCATCCCCGTTAAAATCCTGAAGAATTGCACTTAAACCAAATGCCCTTGTCCTTAGTCCGGCTGCATAGGTCCGGTCAACAAATTTCCCGTTAACATTTTCATAGTACCGATCTGATTCTCCTCTTTTTGAGGTATCCTTGTCTGCGACCAATTCACGCTTCTTGTTGTAAGTCAGATGAATACCATCCGTTTCAACAAAATTAAAGGGATGGTTCACAACAAAAAGGTCCAGGTCACCATCCCCGTCCAGATCATTGAAGTAACCGTTTGTTCCATACCCATCATCATCAACACCATATTCTTTTGCCCGATTGGTAAAGGTTCCGTCCTGATTATTGATATACAAAATATTGCGTCTCAAATCCGGGTTTTCAGAAGCAGAACGACAAATGTAAATATCCATCCACCCGTCGTTGTTAATATCAACCATCACAACTCCTGTCTTGTATGTACCCGGTTCTCCGGTTACACCTGCCCTGACCGTCACATCTTCAAACTTCAGGTTTCCTTTGTTCAGATAGAGTTTACAACTAAATCGGTTGGAAACCAGGAATATATCCGGAAGCCCGTCATGGTTCACATCCCCGATTGAAACACCAGCTCCGTTGTAGAAATAGAGATAGTCTATAATGTTGATGTTTTTGTCGTCGAGAACAACATTCTTAAACCGGACTCCCGTTGAGTCAGGAGGTAAAAGTGAAAAGAGTTTTGACTGTGCATTTGCTGTTTCAACCAAAAGGAAAAACAGAAAAAGCGGGAAAAGGTGCCGGAAACTATCCATTACTTCTTCCTCGTTTTAACACGTTTCAATATTCCAAAACCTATTTCTTTTCCCTGGATCACACCATTATCCAGGGAAGGCATGTAGTGTATACCTCCGTAAAACCGGCTGATGCTCGCCTGATTTGCAGCTTCTCTGAAACTGGAAAACCTCCGGGAAGGCAGGTTGATGTACATTTCACTCGAATCCGTAAAAGCATATGGTTGAGGAATCAACTCAGTAAGAACGGTGGCACATGCACTGGAGGTTACACTATGCCCGCTGGTATATTCCGGAAACGGAGGTGTTTCGATATAGGATTTCCATTGCGGCGACATCAGGCGATTGATGTACGTCTCCGGCCGAAGCGCATTTGATTTATACTTTTCAATCCAGCAACTGAGAAATGCCTCATAAATGGCCAGAGTGAGATAGGTATACACTTCTGCGGTTTTATATTCATCCAAACCTTTATTCTTAATGGCCTGACTGGCAATCCGAACCCAATGCCCGCAAGGACTGACTTTGTGAATGAAGTAGTTAACGTGGCCATCTGACTTTAAGATATTCGGATTGTCATCCCAGTACCAGGCCGTCAGTCTTTTGGCTGTATCCAGGCTGACAGACTGGTCATATAATGCCTTTGCGTTTTTATAATAGACAGAGTTTTTGTCTTCAGAATACGGAATATTTGGAATCGCTTTTACAATAGACGTACTATCGAAAACAAACGATCGCATCAACGGCCAGTTTGGTTCCAGTGCATTCGCATACCCCGGACCTGTTGGCACCCAGGCTCCAGCACTGTCCGCAATCACATATCGGGAAAGGGTCCGGGTGTAATCGTAGTTATCTCCTTTCATCCATTGAATAATTTCAGAAGCGACTTTCCGTCCGTAAGCCAGAGAGTTTTTCTGAAGGACGGTATCGCCTTTGTGGCTTTTTTTCCAGATCCGTAATTCCTTGTTTTCAAATTCTGTGAACATGTATTCACTGTATACCAGCTTTTTGGAAACCGTAGTAAAAGCGAATAAAGCAGCCAACGAATAATCTACTTTTCCATCAGGACCAGAAATCACCGGAAGCTGATTCAGTTGGTTATGAAGAGAAGCGAGTCGGGCATCCTTTTTACTCAGGATTTCATACGCTGCCACATTGGGATATACTTTTACCCGGCTGGCAACGGCAGGAGTAAACAAATCTTCCATAATCACATCCACCAGTTTTTGGTTGCATCGGACGAGATAATTCCCGGAACCTGCATAAACAGAGGTCAAACAGAAAAATTGAAAGAGAAGAATACAAAAAACAGGCTTTGAGATAATAGATGGCAAATGTTTCATTGGTGTAAACGCGTTTCATTAAAACCTGCTGCTCCATTCAAAGCAGCAAAAACAGGACCCAGTTGAAAAAGAATAGAGATACAAAAAAGGCCACCCCGTTAGAAGCAGCCTTTTGTTGTATGATTGCAAATTCAGATTATCGAACTATAATTTTTTGTGATGAAGTTGAATTACCGGAAGAAAGGGTAATCCAATACATTCCGCTTGTCAACTTGTTCAGTTTCACTTGTCCATTGCTGGCAGAAGGTCCTTTCACTTCCGTTACAGTGCGGCCCAGAACATCCTTTACCTGAATAATGGCATTCTGATCTTCCAATAGAGGAGATTGAATAACGAAGGTTCCATTATTTGGATTAGGATAAACAGCAAGAACTTCTCCTTTAATGGATGGAGCAGATGAAGTAACAGTTCCAAACGCAACCTGACCAACATAATACACTTTCTCACCAGCTGTTGCTCCGGTCACCCCGAAATTTGGGAAGATGGAAATCTTGTTATAGTTGTATGTGTAATTTATGGCAGCTGTGCTTGGAGATTGGTTGGCAAAGTTGAATGTCAACACTTCCCATGCATTTGCGGTGGTGGTGGTGGCATCTGTTTCAACAGATTTGGTTGGGTCTGCTTTGTCTTCTGCTTTCAATTTGAAAACAGCACCTGCATCAGGTGAATAAACCATAGCCTGCATTTGATTACTGGTAGCCGCAAAAGGAATGTTGGCAGCAAAACCTGCTGATGTTCCAAGGGTAGTTCCTGCCCACAATTCAGCTGTGTTTCCTTTTGTAATTTTCAAAGCCAGACGGCTTGCTTCTGTTGGATCAGGTGCCAATTGAGAAAATGTCCCGCCAAAATCTGTGGTTGACAAATTCGTCGCAGCTGAATCCTGCCACGTGATGGGCAATTTAATCTGAAGTTTCTGCGGTCCCAATGGTCCACATTCTCCGCATTTTCCCCAGCAGTTTACAGGAAGTACTGTGGCGGCAGTAAAGGTGAGAATACGGTTTGTAAAAGCACCGGTTGTAATGGTACACGTGGTTCCTGGAGTAAGATTTTCCTGGCCTGTCCAGCCATCAACGGTAAACTTATATTCGATGGTTCCGGCTGGCAATGAGATGGTGGCTTCCCAGATGCTGTCGTTATTAGCATCAGTCATCGGATTACAAGCTCCACACCAGTTATTAAAAGTACCGTTCACATTGGCATTGGTGAAAGGCACATTGTAGGCTCGCATGTCTACTTTGAATGTTACATCAATCTGAGCCATGGCTGATCCTGACAACAGGACAAGACAAATAAGTAGGATTTTTTTCATGGTTTTTTTTTGAATTTGATTTTCACCTAAGGCAAAAAGCGCTTTCTGGTTGTACAATTATGCCTAAGAGATAAACGGAAGCCAATCACTAATCAGCTTCCGTTGAAAAAAAAATGAAAAATTTTAACCGGTGCAGGTAGACTGGATTTGATAGTACAGGAACTATTGAACAGACAATTTGCTGACAAGAACTTTGTCTCCTTTCTGTACCTTGCAGATATAACTACCTGTAGCGGCTCCAGGTAGTTCCAGGTTGAGGGTCTGATCATTCAAAACTGTCAAAACAGTCTGTATATCCCTTCCAAGTTGGTCTGTTACAGTTACCCTGGTTGAACCAGACAATGCATCTGAAACCGGAATCATAAATGTTCCATGAGATGGATTCGGGAATAATCTTAAACCACTGGATGCGATTCCATCTGTGACGGATGTAAACGTTCCGAAAACCACATCATCCAGGAAATAAGTTTTGGGGCCGATTGTGGCTCCTGTACTACCGAAATCAAAGAAGATCACCACTTTATTGTGCACATTGGCATAGTTGATTGGTGGTGTTCCAGTGGCATTCTGCGAGAAATCAAATGTGAGATTCTCCCATTGATTGGCAACAGTTGTATATTGATCTGTTTCAACATTCACACCTCCTCCGGAAATATTTTCCACTTTCAGGCGAACACGGGTTCCAGCAGCTGGCGTGTATACTCTTGCAGACATTAAATGGTCGGTCTGGGTCAGCGGAATAGCAGTAGCCAGGCCAAAATCAGTTCCGAGAGTGGTACCTGCATATTCAAGGCTCACTTCTGAACGATTGATTTTCAACACAATGTTGTCTGGATTGACCGGATCTGCTGCTAATGACGAAAGGTTACCTGCAAAATCCGTAGTAGAATAATCTACAGTTGCCGTATCATTCCAGGTAATTGGCAGATTGATTTTTGCTTTGGTCGGAGCAGGACCTTCTCCGATTTCCACATCATCAAGGTAGAATGTTTTGGGGCCGGCTGTGGCACCATCAATCCCAAAATTAAAAAACATGGAGAGCTTATTATAACTGTTGGACATGTTGAGTGCAGCTGTGCCCGGAGCCTGATTGGCAAAATTGAACGTGAGAATTTGCCATCCGTTTGATACTGTGGACATGGCAATTGTCTCAACTGTTTTGCTTGGATCGTTGGAGTCTTCCACTTTCATCCGGATTTGCATCCCGGAAGACGGAGAAAATACCCGTGCCCTAAGAGATGTGTTCCCTGTTGAAAAAGGAATCGGATCCGCAAAACCAGACACTGTTCCCAAAGTCGTGCCTGCCCAGGTTTCTGCAGCTGAGGTTTTTATCAATTTAAGAACAAGATTTGAAGCATTGGATGGGTCACTTGTAATCTCAGACTGGTTCCCTCCAAAATCAATGGTGGTATAATCTACTGTTGCGGAGTCATTAAAGGTAATGGGCAACTTGATCCTGGCTTTCAGCAGAGCTACACGAAAAAAATTCACTCCGGGTACAGGAGGAGTTGTTCTGGCTTCCACAGATTGAAGTGAAGCAATGCCGAGTGAAACAACGGCAAATAAGGTTAGGTGTTTTTTCATATTTCAGTTGACGTAACAGACTGGATCGCAACACCAAAAAGTCTCATATCACATGAAACAAGGGCATTGACAATACTAGAGGGGAATTTCGCTGGCTACTAACCAGCCATTTGAAAAATAGCCGAAAGAGAGCCGAAAATTAAAGGGCAGATGCTGATAATGTTATTGAGAATATTGTTGGCTCTCAGCGATTTCAAGGCTCTGTGCACATAATTCATCACAACCTGATAGCTGAGATTCATGGCACTGCAAATCTCCTCATAAGTGAGCTCCAGAAAAAAACGCATATATATCACTTCCCTTTCTCTTGGAGTGAGAGTTTCCAATGCCTTACGAACCTGAATTGCGTTGTGACTCGAAACTTCCTTTTTCTCAAAAAGATCTTCAACGGCCAGACCAATGTGCTCTGTGTCGTCATCCAAAGTCACCAGATGGTTGCCGCTGTGTTTGTCGTTCAATGTCCGGACAATTTCTCTTTTGAGCCACTTCATCAGATAAAACCGAACCGACTGCACCTCTTTGAGTTTATCCCGGCGATTCCATAATTGAAAAAACAATTCCTGAACACAGTCCTGGGCAACTTCTTTGTCCTTCGCCAGTTTCAGTCCATACCGGTAGAGGACCTGATAGTGTCTTTTATACAAGATCTCAAGCGCAGACTCATCATCCTCACGGATCCTCTGCCAAATGACAGGATCAGTACATTCCGTTTGAGGTTTTGACATCGGTGCGATCAACTGTAAAAGAAGCTACTTAGTTAATTTATGGAAGGCAATCAAAAAACTTATTCCGGCTACCCTTCTGATTAGTCAGAAAATCTGGATCAGTAAGGGACTTGATTGCGCATAATTGAATTTGTGCAAAAATGTACCGAGTTAACTAACAAAAAAAATCAGGAAATGTTTTCACAAGTTAATCGGATACTTTTTAAGAATCAATTGAGATGAAATCGCCAAAGCTGGAAAAAACAGTAATTGTTGCTCCAACGGTGACCAATTGAAAATCAACATTGTAACTGATCTTCATTTCAACGAAAATTCTTCCGGACAAATCCTGCATCCGGATTAGAACCAAGGCATTCCAGGGGATGCTTGTTCAATTTTAGTAAAAACAGAGAGAAGTAAAAAATCACGGAAACCAACCTTTACCAAAATCAGACCTGCTTCATTTTGAATGAGATGCCAACACGAAAGCAATTTCAATTCTCAACCGAATTTCAAAATTGAATCTGCCAGTAGAAATCCAGTGGCAGAAAATTTGACTTAGGTACTGCAAAAAAAATAATCCCGCCAGTTGGCGGGATCATTCAAGTAGTAATTAACCTAATTCACTTTTTTATATTAATATCTGTAGTGGTCAGCCTTGAACGGACCGGCAGTGTTAACTCCAATGTAATCTGCCTGATCTGCTGACAAAATTTCAAGTTCTGCTCCTACTTTGGCAAGGTGCAAAGCAGCTACTTTCTCGTCCAGGTGTTTAGGAAGAGTGTACACTTTATTTTCATATGCTGACGTGTTGGTCCAAAGCTCAAGCTGGGCCAATGTCTGATTGGTAAATGAATTCGACATCACAAATGAAGGATGACCCATTGCACAACCAAGATTAACCAGACGTCCTTCTGCCAGAACGATGATGTTCTTTCCATCGATGGTATACATATCCACCTGTGGCTTGATTTCTACTTTCGAAGCACCATGTGTTGAATTCAACCAGGCCATATCGATTTCGGTATCAAAGTGACCAATGTTACAAACGATGGCTTTGTCTTTCATCGTTTTGAAGTGACGGTCTACAATGATGTTTTTGTTTCCGGTAGCAGTAACGAAAATGTCAGCTATTTTAGCAGCATTGTCCATTTTCATAACCTGATATCCTTCCATCGCAGCCTGAAGAGCACAAATCGGATCGATTTCAGTAATGATTACACGGGCACCGGCAGAAGCCAATGAACGGGCAGATCCCTTTCCAACATCTCCGAATCCTGCTACAACAGCAACTTTACCGGCAATCATCACATCAGTGGCACGACGGATCGCATCCACACATGACTCTTTGCAACCATAAAGGTTATCGAACTTCGATTTGGTTACAGAGTCATTTACGTTGATCGCTGGCATTGGAAGCGTTCCTTTCTTCATTCTTTCATATAGGCGAAGAACACCGGTTGTGGTTTCTTCAGAAAGACCTTTAATATTATGTACCAACTCAGGATAGTTATCCAGCACCATATTGGTCAGGTCACCACCGTCGTCCAGAATCATATTCAATGGTTGTTTCTCTTCTCCGAAGAAAAGAGTCTGTTCAATACACCAGTCGAACTCCTCAGCATTCTGACCTTTCCAGGCGTAAACTGAAATTCCTGCAGCCGCAATTGCAGCTGCAGCATGGTCCTGAGTTGAAAAAATATTGCATGAAGACCAGGTAACTTCAGCACCGAGAGCAACCAGGGTTTCGATCAGAACTGCTGTTTGAATGGTCATGTGAAGACATCCTGCGATGCGGGCTCCTTTCAAAGGTTGTGACGGGCCATATTCCTTGCGAAGTGCCATAAGACCAGGCATTTCCGCTTCTGCTAGTGTAATCTCTCTTCTGCCCCATGTAGCCAAAGACATATCTTTGACTTTATACTTTACATATGTTTCTACCATGTAGATGATTTAATTTTTCCGCAAAAGTATAAGGAATTGTTTTTGTATTCAAACACAATGAACACCTTTTTTCTTTTTGGGGTTTAAGATTGGGAAATGAAATGCCGCAAGAATCACCGGTAAGCCGAAAAACCAGGATGGATTTCGATTCAGGTAAATCCAACTATTCTCTTGAAATATCAAAAGTGAGAATCTGCTCTTTGGGAAGGACAGACCAATATACAGACACCCGGTATTCTCCTGTTGGTGTCCTTAGTATTCCAATGAAATATTGCCGTCCGTCTTTAGACTGCCCCTGAAACAAAGGACTTACATCAGAAGGTGTATTGGATTTAAAGAAAGTGGCAAGGCGGTTTCCTGCTTCTTTGGAAGTCATCATTGTGGCTTCACCTTCAAAACCAAACTGAAGTTTATCTCCCATCATCTGAATGATTTTTTGCGAATTTCCTGATTTTAGCGCCAGTTTTGTCTTTTCCAGAAAAGACTGTGCTTTCCCATCGAATGGAAATAAAACAGTCATCAGAACCACAATCAGAAATCCGGTTTTCATGGTAGAGTAAGTGGGTTCGAAACTAATGGAAAGCGACTGATAAAACAAACCTATGAAAAAACTGATTCTCGTAATTTTAGATGGATGGGGACTTGGAACCGATCCGAAAGTATCGGCTATTGCCCAGGCCAATACACCTGTTTTTGACCGGATCATGGGAGCCTATAAACATGCGAAACTTCAGGCATCCGGTCTGGCAGTTGGTCTTCCGGACGGCCAGATGGGAAATTCAGAAGTGGGGCACATGAACATAGGTGCCGGAAGAGTCGTCTATCAGGACCTTGTCAAAATCAATATCGAAGCAGAAAACGGAGGACTCGCTGCACAACCAGTTCTGAAAGATGCACTGGAATATGCCAGGGCCAACAACAAAAACATTCACCTGATCGGACTGGTTTCTGATGGTGGTGTACATGCCCACATCAACCATGTGAAGGCGCTCTGTAGCTGGGCTGCTGACAACAAATGCAGCAACCTATTTATTCATGCCTTCACCGACGGACGGGATACAGATCCTAAATCAGGAAAGGGTTTCATTGGCGAGCTTATCAATCATTGCGAAAAAACCGCAGGCAAAGTAGTTTCTGTGATCGGAAGATATTATGCAATGGATCGCGACAAGCGGTGGGAACGTGTAAAACTTGCCTACGACTGTCTGGTTCACGGTACAGGGACCAAAGTGGAAAATCTTACAGACGGAATCCAGGCTTCGTATGACGCCAATGTGACGGATGAATTTATTAAGCCCATCCTTTTGGAAGGATTTGAGAAAAAAGGAAGAATTGAAGAAGGCGATGTGGTGATCAATTTCAACTTCCGGACAGACCGTGGCCGGCAGATTACAGAAGCCCTCACTCAGCAGGATTTCCCAGATTTTGGGATGAAAAAGTTGAAACTGCACTACATTACCATGACACGTTATGATGAATCGTTTGAGAATGTGGAAGTTTTGTATGAAAAGGATAACCTCTTCAACACTCTTGGACAGGTTTTGGCGGATCATCATCTGAAACAAATCCGGATTGCCGAAACTGAAAAATACCCTCACGTTACCTTCTTTTTCAACGGTGGGCGGGAAGAGCCATTTGAGGGAGAAACCAGACTAATGTGTCCATCACCTAAAGTGGCAACCTATGACCTGCAACCGGAAATGTCGGCACAGGATATTGCCAATGCCATAGTACCCCAGATTGCCAAACAGGAAGCTTCTTTCATCTGCCTCAATTTTGCCAATCCCGATATGGTTGGACACACTGGTGTATTCGAAGCAGTGGTGAAGGCCTGCGAAAAAGTAGACCAATGCCTGGGGGAAGTTTTGGATGCTTCCGGAGAAAATGGTTATGCTGCTATTGTAATCGCGGATCATGGCAATGCAGACTTTATGGTAAATGCGGACGGAACTCCTAACACAGCTCACTCAACAGCTTTAGTGCCATGCATTTTTGTTGACCCGCAATTCAAACTTACATCCGAAACAGGTCTGAAAGATGGCAAACTGGGAGACCTTGCGCCCACTATATTAACTTATCTTGGACTACCTATCCCATCTGAAATGACAGGAAACGTGCTTTACTAGCTTGGTTTTCAATGCTTCACCATTTTTATAAAAATACTCAGCTAAACGCTTGCAAAGAACAAAAACTTGTATACCTTTGTCATATCTTACAAGGTAACAAAGTTCAACAAACAATGTTTAACAAAACTGGCAATACGATCGAAACCGCACTGCTCTCCGTCCTTGCTTATCCTGGTGTTGGAATTCGGTACGTTATTTACGGAGCAAAAAAGCCCGTTCGTGAATTACTGGAAGATGGTTTGGATATCAATGCATTCGCTTTTTTATGGCTGGCCGGGATGACATTCACCTGGTCGACTATTCTTAATAAATTTTAGTTCAATCAATTTCAATCGAGAAAATAAAAGCCGGACTTTATGTTCGGCTTTTTCATTTTATACGGTTTACCATTCCGTCGTCATATTGATCCTGTTCCAATAAAAAGCCAATTCTAAACAGATTCCACTTCCGGAATGGAATTTCGCAATATGGATTTCAGGATCAGGAGATAGTAAACAGCAATCAGATATGAATAGATGGGAACAGGTTGTTGGTAAAATGTAATCAGTATTCATGTGGAACCATACAACTCTTATTGATAATCTTGCAAGGCATAGGCTTACAGCATAGTGCCTTCAGATCCTGGTCTGGACTTGGCAAATAGTGGCTGGAAGTTTGTAATCAAAAGTCCGGAATCTGGGGTTAACCGGTACGAATCAAAACCATCAACATTAATTCTCAATAAAAAATATGCGAATCAATGATTGCCTGTCTTTCAGACGAATACTATGCATACATTCACGAATTGGGAAGTGAATTAATTTTGAACCTGGGAGGAGTAAACCGTATGTTTGAACAGACTCTACCAGAGATGAAATATAAACTTTTATACCGGCTGGCAACCTGCTTTATTCTGTGGCTGGTTCCTGAGTTGGCATACACACAAGTGTGCGGGAATGGCATCAATTTTTTCCATTTTTACGTCCCCAACGGTCACAAAGCGGTGGAGATTCACTACCAGATCTATCCAGAGATTGAACATCATGAATTCGACAGCCTTGTGATGAACAGCAAACT
>DAIOVD010000038.1:0-1969 GCA_036759185.1 Catalimonadaceae bacterium
AGATTTTGTAAGCAAAGACGATGTCAGCCCGAACGAACCCAGTGTTGCGACACTAGGGACCTTACTTCCAGTAATTGAAGTTTCACTATTTTCGAGCTATACTGGATCCTTGTCACGGAATAGCTCCATGTTCATTCAACATACCGCTGGAATAGCTTTCCAGTCAAATGATTATAACCGGTACTTACTAACAGAAACCGATATATCAAACGACTGGACTACCTTATATAATGCCGGCTTTGTCAATTGCAATGATCTGATTCAGCGGGCAGGTAGTGCAAATCCTTATTATTCCGGGATTGCTAAAATTTCCAAAGCGATGATTCTGGGTATTGCAACAGATTGCTGGGGAGATATTCCAAACAGAGAGGCTGGTAAAGGCCAGGACAACCTGTCCCCTAAGTATGATTCACAGGAGCTTGTCATTCAAGATATTCAAGCATTGCTTTCTGATGCAATTTCTGATTTGAAAAAACCACAAGGGGATAATGCTTTGTTGCCTGGTGATGATGATTTCATTTTTGGTGGGAATCCACAAAGCTGGATTAAATCTGCCTATATTCTGAAAGCCAGGTATGCAAACAGGCTCAGCAAAAGAGATCCATCTGGCTCAGCCACACTTGCATTGCAATATTCAGATAGTGCGGCATCTTATTCTTCCGGATCCGATATGAAAGCAATCTTTTCAAGTAAAAGTAATGAGCTCAATCAATGGTTTGCTTTCAATTCAGAAAGAGAAAACTATATGAAAATGAGTGCAACGCTTATGGATACACTTCGATCACTTTCAGACCCCAGACTTTCTATCTATGCTGGTAAAGACGATAATGGAGATTATACTGGTGTACCGAATGGAGGAACTTCAAGTTCAAATTCCTACCTGGGCTTAAAATTTGCCGCAGAAGATGCCAAACTTCCAATGGTAACAGAATTTGAAGTAAAGTTCATTGAAGCGGAAGCTGCTCTCAGATCTGGAAACACCAGTCGGGCCAAATTGGCCTACGAAGCGGCCATTCGCACCAATCTCACTGGTTTAGGCGTTGAATCAGCTGACATCGATGCTTATCTCGCAGGTCCTGCTGCGTTTAACAACGAAGCTACGACAAGTGAATTGCAGGCTCTTATTATGTTCCAGAAATGGATAGCCATGTTCACCCAACCAGAAGCCTGGACAGACTGGAGAAGAACAAATCTTCCAGCTCTTACTCCAAATCCGGATGGGGTATTGAACCAGATTCCACGGCGCTACCCTACTGAGCAACGTGAGCGAAACAACAATCCAAATGCAACGGTTATTTCAGATCTGACTACAAAAGTCTGGTGGGATAACTAGTTACAGCTTACGTAAGAAAAAGAGCTGTCTGAAAAGACGGCTCTTTTTTTTTAATGCCGCTTTAAGTTGAAGGCGGAAGTACGGCTCCAACTTTGCACTCACTATGAAACCAACCTGGATTTTAACTACTCTCGGACTGTTTTTTTTGATGGCAGTCCCGTCCTTCGGACAATCGGATTCCATTCCGAAACCAGGTAAACCCAAAGAAATCAATCCACTGAAATACAATCTGAACGAAGACGGGAGTCACTTTTTTCAGGTTACCTTCCTTAATCAGGCCTGGTTCCGGTACAATGAATCGAATCCGGGAACTACTGTTCAGGGAAGCGCCAAATCATCCACCGCCGACATTGGATTGCGTCGAACACGGATTCAACTTTTCGGCCAGCTGACAGACCGGGTTTTTCTTTATTTTCAGTTTGGTCAGAACAACTTCAACAGCCAGTACAATGTGGGTGCCAACCGCAAAAACGCCGCCTTTTTTCATGATGCGTTGTGTGAGTATAAAGTCAGTAACGGAAACCAGCTGAAACTGGGAGGCGGCCTTACGATCGCCAACGGACTCAGTCGCTTCAGCCAGCCATCGATCGGCACCATCATGACGATGGACGTTCCGGTTTTTGCACAGGCTACGGT
>DAIOVD010000038.1:2069-7797 GCA_036759185.1 Catalimonadaceae bacterium
CATCGATCGGCACCATCATGACGATGGACGTTCCGGTTTTTGCACAGGCTACGGTTGACCAGACGGATGAATTCTCACGTAAACTCAGTCTTTATGCCAGAGGGCAGATTGGAAAGCTCGATTACCGACTGGTGCTTTCGGATCCATTTCCAATTGCTTCAAACGGACAAACGCTTCCCGGCCTTTCAAAGCAAGCCAATTTCTCACGGAAGGCATCTCATTTCCAATACCAGAGTTACCTGCAATGGCAGTTTCTGGAGAAGGAAGCTCATCAGACGCCCTACATGACGGGAACGTATCTGGGTAAAAAGAAGATTTTCAACATTGGTGCCGGTTTGATTTATCAACCCAATGCGATGTGGAAACAGGGAAGTTCGTCAACAGATACCGTTTACCAGGATATGCTGCTTTGGTCAGCTGAAGCGTTTTACGATGCCCCGGTCAACAAAGAAAAAGGGACCGCACTTTCAGCCTACCTAGGCTATTTCAACTACAACTACGGCACCAACTATCTGCGATACAATGGTATTATGAATCCTGCCAACGGATTTTCAGGCTCAGAAAATGTAACAGGTTCCGGAGCGGTATTCGGCAATGCCTTTCCCATGTTTGGAACCGGGCAGATTGTGTACGGACAACTGGGATACCTTCTGCCATCTGATTTACTTGGAAGCCGGGGCAGCTTGATGCCTTACATTTCAGGAACCTATGCCGACTGGAAACGACTGGATGGCCAGAAAATGGTGCTGTACAATGCCGGTGTGAACTGGTTCATCAACGGCCACAAATCAAAAATTACGCTGGACTGGCAAAGTCGCCCGGTATTCTCCGAGGCAACCGACGGCAAAATTTCAACCGGCAGCCGAAAAAACTGCGTTGTACTGCAATACCAGATTTTCCTGTAAACCCGTCTTTCGCTTCCTTTGAAGTAAAGTGAAATGGAACCTACCGAAGTTCCATTTCCTTCACCAAATGCTGGCTGTTGCCTACGTTTTCAATCACCCAAAGGATGTAGCGGATGTCGCAGGTGATGTTGCGGCAAATGCGGCTGTCAAAATAATAGTCGCTCATCGTACCTTCCCAAACCCGGTCAAAATTCACCCCGATCAGTTCGCCTTTGGCATTAAGGACCGGGCTTCCTGAGTTGCCGCCTGTGGAATGATTGGATGCAATAAACGCGACAGGCACTGGTCCTGTTTTACTAGCATTCTGGTCGGCAAATTTCTTTTTCAGGGACGGGTCCATCATAAAATCCAGCTCGGTATCGGCTTTTTCTGAAATGCCCGTTGTGTGCGTTTGCCAGTCATATTTCACTCCGTCTTTTGCTGTGTAGCCCGCCACATTTCCGAATGCAACCCGGAACGTGGAGTTCGCATCCGGATAAAAAGTGCGGCTCTTATCCATTTCCATCAATCCTGTAAAAAAGGTTTGCTGACTTTTCTCGAGTCCTCCATTGATTTTCTGATAGGCCGGAAGAAAGACGGTATTGAACTGCTGATCCAGCGTATGAAACAACTGCCAGGTTGGATTTTTCATTAAAGAGGATGAATCCCCTTTCAGCACTTTTCCAGCCAGTTTCCATACGTAAACCGAATCAAACCATTTTCCTTCATCAAAATATGTCTTTACAAATTGCCCTTTATCAAACGGATTTTTCTCCAGCATTTTCAGGAAATTTCCCGAGTGCATGTCATCCGGAATATCCTTTCGGTAAGCCGAAATGGTTACTTCAAATAAGGCTCTCTCCACAGCCGGATCCGTATCCTTCCATACGGAGCGCACAATCGCTTTGAAGTCAGCCAGCTTTTTCGCTCGTGTTGCATCGTCCATTTGTTTGGGATTCCGCACCAGTAATTTCTCTGTTGTGTTGACAATGGCGTAGACGTCGTTTGCCGTAACTGCCTCTCCCTGATATTGAGCGGGGATACTTAGTTTCGTTAATTGTGAATACCCGTTTTTCAAATCTTCCAGCGCATCCAGATAAGACTTTCCCTCTGTTCCTTTCTGACTAAAAAACGCCCGGTATCTCTCCTCCGTTTTTTGTTTTGATGCAATGGCATCGGCTTTCATCATTCCCAGGGATTCGCCCTGCCATTTTTTCCAGGCATTGGCAATATCAGCCTGGGTGGAAGAATACTTAATCCGGTTCAGCTGTGAAGACCGCATGGCCTCGTTGATGATATCAAGACGTTTGGTGCGAAGAGCGATTTTCTTCGGGTTTGAAACCTTCGTCACCAGTTCCAGCGCATACGACGGAAGGTACTCATTGGTCCGTCCCGGATAACCCACAATCATGGTGAAGTCGCCTTCCTTAATTCCGGTGGTGGAAACAGGCAGGTATTTTTTCGGCACATAGGGAACATTGTCAGGTGAATAGGCGGCTGGCTTGTTGTCCTTTCCGGCATAAATCCGGAACAGGCAGAAATCGCCCGTGTGCCGTGGCCAGACCCAGTTGTCGGTATCTCCACCAAATTTCCCGATGCTGTTGGGCGGTGCACCCACAAGCCGGATGTCCTGAAACGTTTCATATACTAAAAGCCATTGCTGTAACCCGCCGAAAAACGGACGGATCTGTGCCTGATAGTGCGTTCCCTCTGTTGATTTGGCGGCAACTTTTTTCACATTGGCTGCGAACAGGTCGTTCTTTTCTTTGGGATTCATTGCCGGTGTGATGCCCGCTTCACATTGCTGAGTCACATCTTCCATTCTCACCAGAATTGAAATGGTAAGGCCCGGATTGGCCAGTTCTTCCTGTCGGTTTTTCGCCCAGAAACCATTCTGCAGGTAATCGTTCTGAATGGTAGAGTGACTTTGAATCTGTCCATGCCCGCAGTGATGATTGGTAAGCAGCAACCCCTGATTCGAAATGATCTCAGCGGTGCATCCGCGACCAAACAACACAACTGCATCTTTCAGTGACGGATTGGTTGTGGAATAAATGGATTCGGGCGTAAGCAGAAAACCTTTGGCTTTCATTTGCTCGAAAATAGCCGAATTGATCAGCATCGGAGGCCACATGCCTTCATCGGCAAAGGCGATCTGACGGGAGAATAATACAAGGAACGAAAGGAGAAGTAGCCGGCTAAAACGGCGAATCAGATTTGGCATAAAAGTTCGGTATACAGAGGGGCAAGAATACGCAAAATAGAAACAGGAAGCACAAACCGGGACCACTCGGCTCCGTCTGTTCTTCCTGTTGTTTCTGTTGATAACTGGTTTTAAGCCTATCCCATCCGGCTGAATGTGATAAAATCGGTGGCGGCTGGTTCGAGACCGGCCTGTCGCATGTGCGTGGCAATCTGCGCTCTGTGGTAGGTACCGTGGTTGAAAATGTGGGTCAGAATATCGGAGATGCTGCTTTGAACCGGAGTTCCGTTCAACTTTTTATAGTCGAGCCTCCGGCTGAAATCATTTGTTGATTCAAGTAAAGAGGACCATCCGGCTTCATTACGACACATTGTTTCTTCAATTTGTTCCAAAGAAAGAACCTCGAAAATGCCGGTTGTAATGGGCTGTGCAAACAGGCGCATTTGCCAGACCGATTCGGCCAGTACGATATGAGAAAGAAGGGCGAATGCTTTTTCGGGAGCCGTTTGATTTTTGAGTCCGTCCAGCACACGTTGGTTTGACCACTGGTTATATTGACTCAAACGAATGAAATGTTCTTTCATAAAAGGTTAATAACTAAAGAATTGATACACACTTTTTGAACCCTGACGATTGATTCCTTCCAGAACAATTTTACCACGGGCATTCACCAGGTTTGCTTCGATGTCTTCCGGCGTTTCGCATTTTTTGCCATTCACAGATGTGATGATGAATCCTTCTTCAAAACCCAATTGCGACAAAACTCCCCGACCTGTAATTTTAACTATGCGCACTCCACTGTCGACGTTGAAACGATCTTTCTCAACTTTCGACACAGCTTCAAGCTCCGCCCCCAGTTTATCGGAACTAAAAATTTCTCTCTTGATTTTCTCCGTGGTTCCTTCCCGGTTGGTGAGGAGACAAATGGCTTCTTTTACCTGTTTGTCCCGTTTGAACGTAATCTTCACCCTTGAACCCGGATCCTGATAGGCAATTTCCTCATCAAAATTGGCTTTGCTATCAATGACGGCATCGTTAACTTTCAGAATAACGTCACCTTTCTCGAGTCCGGCTTTGTCTGCGGCACCATCTGCTACAATGGAATTGACCAGGACTCCGTTCAGATCTGAAAGCTTGTATCGGTCGGCAAGTTCAGAATTAATGTCCTGCACATCAGCCCCAATAAAGGCTTTCTGCACATCGCCAAATTTGATGAGGTCGTTTACAATTTTGGCGACAATGTCAGATGGCACCGCAAAACCATAGCCACTGTACGAACCGGTTTTAGAGAAAATGGCGGTGTTGATTCCGATCAGTTCTCCTTTTGTATTCACAAGCGCCCCACCCGAGTTACCCGGATTGATCGCGGCATCCGTTTGAATAAACGCTTCAATCGGAAATGCAGAGTTCACAATATTGAGGTTCCTTCCTTTTGCGGACACGATTCCGGCAGTGACAGTGGATGTGAGGTTAAACGGATTTCCAACGGCAAGCACCCACTCTCCTACTTTCACTTTCTTGCTGTCGGCGATTTTGATAAACGGAAGGCTCTTCCCTTCAATCTTAATTACCGCAATATCTGAATTGGGATCGGTTCCGATGAGCTTGGCTTTGTAAGTAGTTTTATTATGAATCACTTCAATGGTTTCTGCATTCTCAATGACATGGTTGTTGGTGACAATATAACCGTCGGCTGAAAAAATGACACCCGATCCGGAACCTGTCTGACGACCAGGTGTGCTGAAGAAAAACCAGTCAAAATTGTTCTGAACGCCAGAAACGGTTTTTATGAACACCACACAAGGTCTAGAAACAGAAGATGCAGTGACAAAGTCAACGCGGGCAGCGGCTGTCACCGGTTGGTCTGAAGAAAGTCCGCTCCAAATGGCTCCCTCCTCTTTGCCCTGTTGATACACACCTAAAGAGGATTGGCTCCTTCCTTCAAAATAGGGTTTTAGAACCAGCTGATGGTATGAAAAGGCTCCGGTGAATCCGGACAACAAGCTAAAAATAATGACTTTACTGAACTTCATTTTTTGATTTCGTGTTTGGCAATTAGTTATGAATAATCGATGAACGCATTTTTTTTCATCCATTTCCTGTGTTTATTGCAAGATCTCTTGATGAAGATCAAGAGAATCCGGGGCAACCAATATGGATTCTTTAAAAACGACACTTCAAAAATTTTACCAAAATATCTGGCCTGACATTTCGGAAGAAACCATGGAGTTAATTTCCCGGAAATATACTTTGGTGAAATACAAAAAGGGTGATGTGATTCTGAAGCCCGGTGAAGTTTGTACATGGACGGCGTTAGTGCTGGAAGGAATTGTTCGGTATTACCATACTGCGAATGGAAGAGAACACATAGGTCAGTTCTATTTTCCCGGCATGGTGGTGTCAGATTATGTCAGTTACGTCCAGGGAAGTGAATCCCGGATTTCGATTGATGCAGTCAAAGACTGTTCTCTGGCTTTTATTAATAAAGAAGACTCTGAAATATTGAGAGAGAAAATACCGGGGTATCTTGAAATGATATTGAAGTATCTCAACCAGACATACATCACCAATTTCGACCGGAATTCATCCATGATTCTGGATTCCGCTGAAACACGGTATCTGAAACTCATTAAAAACCGTC
>DAIOVD010000038.1:7897-21044 GCA_036759185.1 Catalimonadaceae bacterium
TCCATGATTCTGGATTCCGCTGAAACACGGTATCTGAAACTCATTAAAAACCGTCCGGAAATTCTTCAGCAAATACCCCTTTTCATGGTGGCCTCATATCTTGGCATCACTCCCGAAGTTCTCAGCCGGATCCGTAAAAAAATATCGGTTTCCGGTCAATAACCGAGGAAAAGAGGCCAACAATATGTGTAAAATTCAATTATGCATAAATTTGACCTGAATCAATAAATCGAAACTTTGCCTGTCCTTTTTATGCATATTGATCCAGATCAATCTAAATTCATTCCATAAGTCGGATTTTTGCGGTCAATTTCAACGACTACTTCCCACATATTGGAACGAAAAATTATCCTGATCGCAGGTGCGACAGGAACCTCAGGACGATACATTACCTCATCCCTAACAGAATCCGGTTACCAGATACGAGCCATCGTTCGGGATAAAAAGAAAGCCAGATCAATTTTACCTGAAGACATCGAATTGGTGGAAGGCGACCTTCGACAGATTTCTGATGTGGAAAGAGCCATGCAAGGCGTTTCAGGTGTTTACATCAGTCTGGGAATCGAAGAAAATCAGACAGAGAAAACATGGAATCTTTTGACAGAAGGTCTGAAAAATCTGCTGGTGATCGCCCGTGTCCATGACATCGAACACATTGTCGGGCATTTTATGATGGGAGCCAGACCCGACAAATTTTCCTGTTCCTCCTGGTGGGGATACAATCTCCAGGCAAAAGCTGTTCAGATTCTGGAAAACAGCCGCATTCCGCTCACGCTCTTTTTCTGTTCTCCCTTCATGGAGAATTTCGAAACCCGATTCCGGAAAGGAAAAACAATTCGGATACTGACCGACAGTAAATTTCCGATTTACTGGACTTCTGCCAGACAGGTGGGCAAAATGGCCGCCAAAGCATTCTTTATCAAAGAATTTCAGGGACAATCGTACTCAGTTCAGGGAACCGAAGCATTGCACCTAAAATCAGCTGCCGAAATTTTTGTCACCTGCTACAAAAAAGCCAATCTCACATTGCAGAACAGCGACAGCAACCTGGTGAAAATGTTTTCCAGATTCCGGCCGGGGATGGACTTTGAATCACAGTGGATGGAAGCCATCAGCAATGAACCCGAAGAATTTGAATCCGAAAAGACCTGGCAGGAATTTGGCATACCTCCGATCCGGTTTTCGGAATTTGCTAAAACCCCGGATCCGGATTTAATCGGATAAGTCCGGTTAGAGATTCGCTGCGGAGGAATTCTTCCGTTTATCTTTGCCGTCTTAGCTCCTTATCCCATTGCCGGTTTACAGTTTAAGTGATCTCAACCAGCACATTCGTGCCACTCTGGAAGACGCCTATCCCGAAGCGATCTGGGTAAGGGCTGAAATTGCAGGATTCAATCTGAATACATTTTCCGGTCATTGTTATCTGGAACTATCAGACGGCCATGGTCAACAGGCGAAAGCCAGGGCGATGATCTGGAAAAAAACCTACGAAGTTCTGCAGTCTAAATTCCGGATCCAGACCGGAACCCACCTGGAAAAAGGGCTTCGGGTGCAATTGCTGGTGAAGGTTGAATTCAATGTCCAATACGGACTCAGTCTTGTGGTCTGGGACATTGACGCCAGTTACACCATGGGCGATCTGGCCATACGCAAAGCCGAAGTCGTGAACCACCTCAAAAAGGACGGCATCATGGACCAGAACAAGAAAACTCAACTGGCCTTTCCCTGCCAGCAAATTGCGGTGATTTCATCTCCAACCGCTGCCGGGCTGGAAGATTTCCAGCAGCACATTTTACAGAATGAGTATGGATTTGGATTTTCTCTCACTCTTTTCCCGGCACAAATGCAGGGAAAGGAAGCCGGAATTTCCATCGCCACTGCGTTTGAAGAAATCCGCAAACAGAAAACGGCTTTTGACCTTGTGGTCCTGATCCGGGGAGGTGGAAGCTCGCTCGATCTTCAGATTTTTGATGAATATGAAGCGGCTGCTGCGATCTGTCAATGCCCATTGCCTGTTTTTACCGGTATCGGTCATGAGCGGGACGAATCCGTCTGTGACCAGGCAGCATTTGCCCATTTCAAAACCCCGACTGCTGTTGCCCATCATTTAATCGACCTTTTTCTGGAAGCCGATTCCCAGGTTGTAAATCTGGTTCAGAATATGGCTCAAAATCTCTCCTGGATGGTGAGGAAACAGGAACAGGATTTTGAAAATATAAGCTTTCGGATTTACAGAAACGCAGGAGATAAAATTCAGAAAGAGAATCAATTGTTTCAGTCTTTCCTTCATCAGACACTTCGGGTTTCATCTCAAACCATTTTTCGGAAAGAATCCGAGCTGGATTCGATTGAAAAACACATCCGGCTCGTAAATCCAGAGAATATTCTGAAACTGGGTTATGCCCGGATTTTTCAGGATGGGAAACGAAAAAAATCAAAAAGCGAAATCAACGAACAGGTTCCGGTCGCTATACAATTTCAGGACGGAACCCTTCTGACCAATACCAAACCATAATATGAAATACCAGGAAGCCTTACAGGAACTCAAACAAATCGGACACAGGATCGAAAACGAAGACCTGGATCTGGATAAAATAGAAGAACTTCTTTTACGTGCACAGGAACTGGCTCAGATATGCCGGTTATCTTTGCGCAGGGTTAACGACCGTCTCAACGAATTTCAATCGTCACAGAACGAAGCCTGATACTTTATGAAGAAACTTATCCAGGAAAACGGACCGTCCAAAGTCTGGATCCAAACCTGGCTCGACGAATCCGGCGAAGCAGCGGAGCCGTATCCTTTTCCGGAAAACGATGAGTGGACAGGACAGTTGTTCAACTATTACTTTCTGTCCAACTTTTCAGCGGACGGAGTCGGAGTGATTGATGCCAACCATTCCGGGTTTCCTGCCTTGAAGGAATTACTTGACCGCTATTTTCAGAATGGCGAGCTGAGTGGAGTACATGCAGCGCTGGTGCAGGATTGGGCCGATTCTTCCGGAACGGCAAGCGAAGATGCCTTCTGGTTTTCGGTGGCCTGGGATCAGTTTCAGGTGGATGAATACGAAGGAAAAGCGCTCGGATTTTATTTCGCCAGAGAGCGATCCACATTCCTAAATATGAACGGGGCAGAACCAATCGTGCTTCGTGGACTGCCGATCAAAAAGCCTGAGTTTGCCTGCCTCATACTTCCGGACGGGATGGATGGATTTCAGATCTACATTCAGGAGCCCAACACGTCGGCCTGGTCAAGGAAATTGTTCCCGTTTCTAAGGCAAACTGACGATGCGTTCCATTCCAAAGAGTTTTTCAAAATGTGCAAGTCGTTCAGTGAAGATGTGATTGTGAAAGAGCAGCATCAGCCTCGTGAACAACAGGTGAGTTTTCTCGCCGACAGTCTGCAATACGCCAGTGAAAACAAGTCTGTCAATTTTGAAAACTTCAAGCAGGAAGTGCTCAAAGAACCAGCCATCATTGACGCATTCGATCAATACCAGGAAAAGTACACGGAAGAACGCCAGTGGAATCCGCCGGACCAGTTTGCCGTGACCGAACAATCACATAATCAGGCGAAAAAGTTTGTAAAGTCCATCATCAAACTGGACAAGAACTTTCATATTTATGTGCATGGGAACAAAGAGAGAATTGATAAAGGATACGACGAAAACCGGAAACTGCATTTTTACCAGCTTTGGTTTGATGCAGAAGCCTGATACCAAAAGAATGACCGGTTCTCCTCTGACTTTCACCTCCACTCCTATTTTCCAGGACATTTGAACAATGAATCGGTTGTTTCGGGCGTTCCTTCCCGGCGGCTGCTATTGCCAAAAAAAAGACTACTCCACTACATGAATCAATATCTGCGGAAACTCCTTTTTGCTCTGGCGGGATTCTTCCTGACGGGACTGATTTCCGCACAACCCGAAAAGGTAACAGTTCCGGTAGTCCCCCGCGAATTTCCGGTGAGGGTGGCCATTAAACTGGTGGATATGGCGACACAAAAGCCAGTACCTTATGCTTCGGTGAGGATATTGGGAACAAAAAAAGGCCTGGTTACCGACAGCAATGGTTTCTTCACGATGGTGATTACCCAAAAAGACACACTGAGAATCAGCAGTCTTGGGTACCATGATTTGTATTATGTGAAAGATCCTTCCCGGCAGACCAGCTTTTATGAGGTTGTTCAAATGAAATCGAAGATTTTTGAGCTGAGCGCCATTCAGATTATGGCGAAGCGAAACAAAGATCTAAGCAACCCGATGCTTCGGTGGGAATACAAAGCGAAGTTCCAGCCGAAAGTCTGGCTGTTTCACACACCAACCGGTGAGCCACCGGAAGCACCGACTCTGATGTCGCCAATTTCATTTCTCTATGACCGCTACAGTCGCCGGGGAAAAGCTGCCCGTAAATTAAAAGATATGGTGGCAGAAAGGGCCCGCAAAAAGAGAAACGCCGTCCGTTACAACGCAGCCAAAGTGCAGGGCTGGACGGGTCTGCAGGACGATGAAATCGATGAATTTATGCGGTTCTGTCCTATGCCGGACGGTTTCCTGGAAGAAGCCAGCGAACTGGAGATCATAGACCGGACGTTTCAATGTCTGGAAGATTTCGACAACCGTGACGAAAAATAAGGAATCAGAATGCCCTTTATTTTTTGACGGCTTTTTTCACGGACGGAGCTTTTTTTACTGTTGCTTTCAAGGAAGCATTGATTTCATCCAAAAGAGTTTTTGTGCCGGACACATCAGAACCCGATTTCTCTCCTACCTGGATTGCTTTTTCTGCCTGCACTTTTGCTTCCGCTTTTTTTCCGTTTTTAAATAAAAGGTTTGCATACGTATCGATTACGGCAGAATTCCCGGGAGCAAGTTCTGCTCCCTTTTTTGCCCAGCCTTCTGCAAGCTGAAGGTGTGGTTTATGGATTGAGATCTCAAACATTCTCCAGGCATACTCATTCAACTCATCCGGATTACTGCTTCCAAACCGATTCATGTGATCCACAATCTTTTGGGCCATCAATTCCAGGTTTTCTCCGGCATAGGCAATTTCTGACTCGGAAATAACTTTATCACTTCCTTGCAGGTTGAGTTTCCGGATACTTTCTTTTGATTTTGTAAACCGGACAGCATCCTGGTAGTTGGCTGCTTCTTTCAACTCTCCATAATACACCTCCTTCAATTTAGAATTGACCGAATCCGCTGAATATTTTGCTGTGAACGCTTCCCTGTTTTCAAGAAAGTGCATGAACAATGGATTTTCAGCATTTCGCACAAAATCAAAAAGAATCCGCCAGTTGGGAAGATTGATCCAGGTTGATTTATCCTGAGTTGCGATGTATTCATCAAAAGCCGCCTTCTGATCTGTTGACTCTGCATCTTTTAAGGCTGCCAGATAGGTATAAGCTGCCGGAAAAGAGGACGGATTCCCTTTAAACTTCTTTGCAAGTCCGGCCAGATTCAGATCCGGATTTAAGGCGATTTTCCCCAGTTCGATCAGGTCTTTGCCATCCCTGGCACCCACTGTTCTGTGTACAACAGCGCCTTCTGCATTCAGAAAAAGCAAGGTTGGGTACATGGTGACACTGTGGAGTTTGGCCAACTCTATGCCTTCCCCTTTTTCCATATCAATTTTGGCATTGATAAAATTGGCGTTGTAAAACTGTCCGACTTCCGGTAATGGAAAAGCAGCTTTGGCCATCCATTTGCAGGGACCACACCACGAAGTGTACGCGTCCACGAAAATGAGTTTCTTTTCCTGAGCGGCTTTGGCTTTGATTTCAGCGATGGTACCGTGTTCGAACTGAATTCCGGGCGTGGTTTGAGAAAAACCGGAAACCGAAAGAATTCCGGTTAGAATCGCCAGAATGGAAGATCTGAATTTCATAGAGAAGTAAAATTGAGGATGTAAAAGTGCCATCATTATCCGGACAGTACAACGGTTGATTGGAATTGATCTTTGAACCAGGCTCATTGGTGTTCATTTCTCTTTCCCAGAAGATAAAAGCCTGCAGCCGTAAACAGGGAAAGCCCAATGAAAAAATGGAACATCGAATCAAATCCATACCAGGCTGCTATCGTTAGTCCCAGAGAAGGAGCGGCGATATTGGCCAGTCCATACCCAATGGAATACAGTGCAGAATACTCCCCTTTCCGGTGTTGGCCACCTCTGGAAATGGAATAATTCATCATAAAAGGCATGGCAAAAATCTCCGAAAGGGTAATCACCAGGGTGTAAACCAATGCGAAAAAGAGCAATCCGTTTCCGAATTCCAGAAACAGAAAAGAAAGAGGTACCAGCAAAACGCCAATGATGATCAGAGAAAAAATCCGGCCTCGAAGTTCCAGCCAGGCAACCAGAGGCATTTCAATCAGCACCACCAGCAAACCATTCAAACCCAGAAGCAGACCTATGGTGTCTTCCTGGTAATGACAAACCGTTTTGAAAAACTGCGGCATACTGGCGAACAATTGAAAGAAGGAAATCCCGTAAAAGGCGACCAGAAGGACAAAAAACAGGTAAGGCCAATCCTGATAGGCTGATTTTCCTTTATGAATTGGTTCTGATTGATGTTTCGTGTGAACAACTTCTGCCTTACGGGGAAGAAAGAAAAACAACAGCGCCGCTGCACCAAAACTTGTGGCGGCATCAATGATAAACAATGTTTTAAAACCAAGGGCCAACGCAATAAATCCACCGGCAGCAGGACCGACGGAGAATCCCAGGTTGACGGCCAACCGCACCAATGAAACCGATCGGGTACGGTTCTCGGGTGTACTGAAATTGCCAATGGCTGCGGAATTTGCCGGTCGGAAAATATCGGCTACAAATGCGTAGACAAACATCACAATGGAAATCCCGATTTGCGACTCAACCCACAGCAACAGAAACAGAATCAATCCGGAGCCGATGAGAGAACCCATCATAATCGGATAGTGATGGAAACGATCGGTGAGCCAGCCACCAGCATAGCTTCCGAGCACACTTCCAATTCCGTAAAAGCTGAGTATAATCCCTGCCGTCTCCATGCTGAAATGCAAATCCCGGGTGAGATACAGCGACGAAAACATCAACACCATCGACCCGCTGCGGTTGATCAGCATCGACACCGACAACACCCAGATGTTGCGTTGAAGATCCGCGAATGATCGTATATAAGATGAAAAGAGGCCAGCCAGCATGGCACAAAAGTAGAAGTTCAGAAATGGAATCCGATTAGAAAAACCGTTACCCGATTACCATTTATCCGAAAACAAAAAGCCCCGTCCGTGAATAAGGACAGGGCTTTTTGTTTTCAAACCTGCTTTTCTGCTTTACAAACTGAATTTGATGGGTTGGATAATTTTCACTTTCACTGCCCGGCCACCTTGCTTGCCCGGAATCCATTTTGGCATTTGGGAAACAACCCGAACCGCTTCTTCATCGCAACCCGATCCGATACCTTTCAGAACCTGAACATCTGTGATGGATCCATCGGCCATCACAATAAAGGATAAATGCACTTTCCCTGTGATCTCTCTTTGAAGAGCCCGCGATGGATATTTCAGATTTTTACTAAAGTATTCCTGCACGTTGCCTTCCGGAAACTGAGGCATCTGATCCACCACAAGAAAAGCTTCTTCTTCCGGTTCAGGTTCAGAACCGATGACTTCTCCTGTCCCGGTATTGTCCAGACTGAGCTCATTCGGATCAGCAGATGGATCGCCCTGAACCGTTTCGGTTGCAGCCTGCACGTTTTTCATTTCCTCCTGCTTCGGCGGATCTTCTTCCAGAACTTCCTCATCCGGTGCTACTTCCGGCGGCACAAACCGAACAGTGGAAACTTGTGGCGGTGGTGGTGAAGATGGCAAAGGCGGAGGAGGAGGCGTTTTCGGATCAATCGGCGGTGGTTCCACCATTTTGGGATCCACAAGTTCCACTTCGGTTTCAACTGGCTCCGGTTCTGACACAAACTTATCCCAAAGAAAAGGCCCCAAAACCGCCAGTGAGAACAAAATATGTCCGGTAACAAATGCCTTCAGCAGATTGTCGGGATACAATTTCCGGATCAGAAACGCTCCGTAGGAAGTGTTCCGTCCTTCAAAAATGAGGGTATCCAAATCAGCTTTCTGGTTTTGCATAATCAGCGGCGTTGACGAAAAGTCAGGCTGCAGGTTTCAGTGAGAAAGGACAAAGAAAGGAAAAACCCTGACTGAATGCAGCATGGGTTCCGTCTGTTTGAAAAACAGGCCACCTGGAAACGGATGATACCCCAGTTATTTTGAGCAATAAAAAACTCCCGAAGAATATTCTCCGGGAGTCTGACTTCCTGAGGGCTGAGTAGATTTTTTTAGGCGTTCTGATACACTCCGGCAAAGGCTTTGGCGAAATCTTCCAGCTTCACTTTACCGAATTGAGACGGACGGTTGGCTTTGAAATCGCGTTCCATGTCACCACTTCTGAGAGCCTGGCCCATTGCCACATAACCCGCGACAATGGCAGGAGCCAGACCAACCTGAGCCATTCCCTGCGCACTTTGCTCATCGGTAAATTCCACAAACGGAAGTTCCGGCTTGCCAATCGCAGCTCCCAGAACAGAAGCAATTTCTGACCAGGTACGCTCGTCACTGGCGATGTAGCGAACAGAAAACCCGTTGAAATTCAAGGCATTGAGTTCTTCAAAAGCAACATCTGCAATGTCGCTGGTGTCGGTTAGTACCAGACTGTGATCTGCTGGTTGTGTACTTCCGATGATGCCCATGTGTTTGGCCATTCCTGCCATCGAAAACAGGTTGTAGAAGAAATAACTTGGACGAAGTGACTTCACATTCAATCCTTCGACTGCGGCCAGGTGATCTTCCAGAACGGCCAGCCCGTCAACCGGACCACAACCGTTTTTCATATGTGCACCCACCGAACTGAGGGCTACGACATTTTTTACTGAGTTCGCTTTAACGGCATCCACCAGTTTTACAACCAGGCTGGTTTGGTATTCAATCCAGTTGGTGACATCCCATTTTGGCGGAATCATCAGATACACGGCATCGGCACTGGCAAATGCAGATTTCAGAAAATCTCCATCCTCCAGAGAACCCACCAAAGCAGTGGCTCCCAGTTTTTCAATGGCTTCGGTTTTATCCGCTTTGGAAGTGATGACACTTACTGTGTGTCCGGCGGCAACTAATTTTTGAGCAAGAGGGCCTGAAATGTGCCCGTTCGAACCTGTTAATACGTATTTCATTTTTTTTCTTTGAATTGACAGGGGCAAAGGTATTTTTGTACTTACAAAAAGTACAGTACTTACCAAAAAGTAGGTAGAAATAATCTTCGTTTCATGGTAAAAGAATCATCCACCAACAACCTGAACCGCCTTTCCGTACTGGCGAAATGTCCTGTTACCTTTACCCTCGAAAAAATTGGCGGCCGATGGAAACCGCTGATCATCTGGCAACTGAAAGAAGGCAAAATGCGGTACAGTGAATTGCGTAAAGCTTTACCCGCTATTTCCGAGAAAATGCTGATTCAGCAACTGAAGGAACTCGAAACCGATGAGATTGTGATTCGGGAGGCCCGACCAGTTGTGCCACCCTTTGTGGAATACAGCCTGAGCGCAAAGGGAAATGAAATACGTCCAATCCTGGGAGCCATGGCCGAATGGGGCATCCGAAATCAATAATTGAACCTATCGTTTCAATGACCAATTCTGTGATTCAGGAAATCACCCTCTACAAATCACCTGTCCCATTAAAGGAACCATTTGTGATTTCATTGGGTCCACTTTATTCAGCCGACAATCTGCTGGTGAAAATCCGGACCAATGACGGAATCATCGGCTGGGGCGAATGCAGTCCCTTCCGCACCATTCACGGGGAAAGTCAGGAAACCGGGTTTATCGTCGGGCAATATCTGGCGGCCGTTTTGAAAGGACAGTATCCTCCCGACATTGCGGCCAATACGATCCGGATGGACAAGTCCATCTTCGGAAACAGCTGCATCAAAAGTGCGTTTGATATGGCTCTGTACGATATTTCTTCACAAATGGCGGGCCTTCCTTTGTATCAGTTTCTGGGAGGAAAATCGATCCGTGAGCTGAAAACCGATTACACGGTGAGCATTGGTCCGGTTGAAAAAATGGTGAGCGATGCCGTCCTGATAAAAGCAGCTGGTTTTGAAATCATCAAAGTCAAACTGGGTGGCGAGCCGAAGGACGATGTGGAGAGAATTCGCCAGATCCGGGAAGCCGTTGGTTCTGACATTCCCATCCGGATCGACGCCAACCAGGGCTGGAAACCGGAAGATGTACCCGCGATTCTGGAGGCCCTCTCCCCTTTTCAGATTCAGTTGTGCGAGGAACCGGTGCTTCGACAGCAATTTATGTCACTTCCTCAAATCCGGAAAAACAGTCCCATCCCGATTATGGCCGATGAAAGCTGCTGCGATCCTTATGATGCCGAACGATTGATCCAACTAAAGGCTTGCGATCTGTTCAACATCAAACTGAGCAAATCGGGAGGCCTTTTCAAAGCCTTGCAGATTTTAAAAATGGCGGAGCAATCTGGAATCGGCATTCAGGTGGGCGGTTTTCTTGAATCACGACTCGGGTTTACAGCTGCAGCGCACTTCGCTCAAATCAGCGATTCCGTCCTTCATGTCGATTTTGATACGCCTCTGATGTTTTCGGAAGATCCGGTGGTTGGCGGCATTTCATACGGACCGCACGGCGAAATTCATCTTCCTGCCGGAAACGGACTGGGCGCCACCATTGATGATCAATACCTGAAAAAACTGGAGAAGGTGGTGATGTAATTTTGGGATTGGTATTTTCCAACTACCTGGATCTTGCATAGAAACAGACATTACCAAACAGAAAGGATCTTAAGCCTATTTGTTGATTTTCAATTTCTGTGGTTCTCATTTCAAGTGTCTGGTTGTTAACAGGAACAATTCGCCCATTTTAGACCTGCGCTTCGAAAAAAAAGCACTGATGGCAACATAATATCCTTTACGCCCAATCCGGATTTACCCAGAACTGATTTTTATACTCCACTCTTTTTGAGAGTTTTGCAGAAGATTTTCAAAACAAAAATCCGGACAAGTGATAGGAATTTTTCAATTTGAACAGAAAATAACAGAGTCGAGATTGCTCTTCAGGGTTTTCATTTCGATTTTCACCATCGCTGTTTTTGGATGCAATAATGCTCCTAAGGAAAAATCCAATTCAAATGTCACTTCTCCTAAAGACACGTCAACCATAGACGATTTTGCTATACTAAAACAAAAGGAACAGGCATCTTCTGAAAAACTTCCTGGAAATCTTGGGGAGCTGATCAGGACAATTTCGTTTTCTGTTCGAACTGATGACAAAACAAACTTTGCCGATGGGCTTGTCCCTTGGGCAAGCATTGAAAAACCAGAAGTTGACATTCCAAATCTTGTTGATGGAAATGTGATTGTGATTCCAGAACATGAAGTAACAGTAGTAATTGATTACCCACTGAAAAACGAATATAGATTTAATCTGCTATCAAAAACAGGTTTTACGAAAGTTCAATTACTTAATGAAATTAGTAAGGGGTATTACAAGCTTTACCATGAAGAAGAAGAGACTGCCACGATTAAGACAATACCTGTTGGTGAGAGGACAAAAATGTATAACCGAAATCAAACCGATGGTAAGTATGGAGTTTGGGGACACGACATCGCAGATCTGGTTTTATCCGAAATTTCGGTCTTCAAGAATGCAAATGGAAAACTAATCCTGGCACTGAATATTCAATCGTGACATTCAATCATTCTGAACTCCAACTTCACGAATCATACCCTCGGCTAAAATATTAATGGCTTTGTCGTCATACAGTGCTTCTCCTTCCTACAGGAAATTTCATACTCCCATCACAAATCAACCAGACGTTTTCAAAAGAACAAGCATGAAGATAAAGAAGATTTCATTGCTGCTACTATCTCTTTCATTCCTTTGTTTGAGTAGCTGCAAGTCTTTGAAGAATTTGGCTTTTTCAAATCAGCCAATTGACACCTTGTCTTATTCTGGTTCCGATTTGTTATCCGGAACCTATTCGAATGCTCCGGATACTTCGGTGAATAAAATAGCCATTGGTCCTCATTATCCCTCTTTTTCTCAAACCAGTCTTTTCAATAAAATGTCTTTCCGAAAGCAGAATACAGCCAATCCTGAGAAGCAAAAGCTTTGCATTTCAATCCTTTCAAAAAATAGGTTAAAGTTAATTTTACTTGAAGAGAATAAGCCCGTGGAAGAACTCACAATACGAGGAAAGTTCGAATCGGGTTATTTTTATGGAAGGCAAAAAACCATTCTACTTCCATTCTTTCCATTGCTTTGGGGATACCGGTTTGAACGATTTCGGATTGGGAGGTCAGGTGAACATTTGATTTTAAACTTTAGGACAAACCAGTGGGCATTCGGGCTGTTTTTTGGATATTCTGAGAATGGGACCTTTTCCGGACTGTATAGAAAAGACACAAAATAACGTCGCTGAATAAATCAGGTTTGATGGGTCAGAAGAGCCTACCTTGAAATCTCATACTGTTATACTGGCATTTTGGTGACTCATTTTTTCGTGAATTAATCCTGCCACTTCTTTGACACCGAAATCAGCATTTGAATTTTGTCTTTACATTTCGGGATAAATAAACAATCGAAAACAATGAACAGCTCTATGTTGATTACCACCAGCAATGCACTGGAAGGATACCGGGTTACAAAACAATTGGGATTGGTCCGTGGCATTACCGTTCGATCCCGAAGTTTGCTGGGTAATCTGGCGGGTGGATTTATGACCTTGTTTGGCGGCAGAAGTTCCATTTACACCGAGCTTTGCGAAAGAACCCGGGAAGAAGCCCTGCAACTGATGATGAAGCATGGAGCGGAAATGGGCTGCAATGCCATCATCAATATGCGGTACGATGCAAACGAAGTGATGAGCGGATTAACAGAAGTGCTGGCCTATGGCACAGCCGTGGTGGTTGAAAAGGAGTAGCAAGAAGCGAGGAGGAAACAATCAGAATATCTGCGATTAAAGTAAACTGAGCATTATTTCCTACCAGGAAATAATGCCGCCTTCTTTGTTTAACTGGCTTCGGAAAAACAAGAACAGAATCCCCCTCGCCAATCTCTCATCCCAACCCAAATGTG